>NZ_JAUBUE010000029.1:0-93000 GCF_036705305.1 Microcoleus sp. B3-D7
GGCTTTTTTAAGCTTCAAATGCTTGTCAATAATTTAACTCGTTCAATTTTTCAAAACCTCAATATCCCTTATGGCAAGTTTTCCTCTGCGTAGAGTGACAAAAGAGGGTTAAGTACGGGCGGATTCCTCTGTTCTCTTAATCATTCAACTTGGTGCAACACCCATAATAGAGCGCGAAAGCTAACACTCAAGAGTGAGCAATGACATTTTTATGTCATTTATGCCTCCAGGAATGACATTGGAATGACATCGAGCGAGTCCTCGTCTCCGCTGATGAGCCAAATCAGAGGGAGCGAAATCAAAGCGATCGAAATTAGATCGCTTCTGACCCAATTTTCCCGCTTATTCTACAGTCTGAGAAACTGGCCGACAGCCAGACAATATTGAGTGCAAATTGACGACGTTTCCGATTACTGCGATCGCAGGTGCTGCAAATCCGACCGCCTCAACTTGCTCTACAATTGTACCCAAAGTCCCGATCAATTCTTCTTGTTCCGGCCGCGTTCCCCAGCGCACTAACGCTATGGGCGTTTCTGCACTCAATCCTGCATCTGTTAACTGGCCGATAATGTAAGGCAAATTGTGGATTCCCATGTATACTACAATGGTTTCCGAGCCACGGGCGATCGCCTGCCAATTTACTTCCGGTCGATATTTTCCCGCTGATTCGTGACCGGTGACAAAGGTGACAGAGGAACTGTACGATCGATGTGTTAAAGGAATTCCCGCATAAGCAGGGGCCGCAATCCCAGAAGTTACACCGGGGACGACTTCTACTGAAACTCCAGCTTTTACCAACTCTTCCATTTCTTCGCCGCCGCGGCCGAAAATAAATGGATCGCCGCCTTTGAGACGAACTACGAGCGCATTATCTCCAGCTTTTTCTATCATTAGTTGAGTGGTTTCGTCCTGCATTAACGAGTGACGACCTTTGCGTTTTCCGGCATCAATTCGTTCTGCTTGGGGGTTGATTGCTGCCAAAATTTGAGGGCTGACTAAAGCGTCGTAAATCACCACATCCGCGCATTCTAACAGAGCTTTTCCCTTCAAAGTCATCAAACCCGGATCTCCGGGGCCCGCACCTACTAAATACACTTTTCCTAAAGACATTTTTCTTTCTTCCTTTACCTCTTCTTTGCCTCTGCGGTTCATTTTTGAATTAAATTCCCAATTAAGTCTGCTAATTGTACACTTGCGCCTAGAGGATTTGCGAGATGAAGTTCCGCCGCAGGAAATTGCTGCTTTAGCTGTGCGACATTTTTCGCGATCGCATCTGTAATTCCTCCATTAAATAAGAAGTATGGCACAATCCCTATTTGCTGCTGTCCACCACGAACCAAACTCTCAATTTGCTCTTCCAAACTCGGCTTTACCGACCAATAAGCTGTCAGCGCACCGAGTTGGCTGGCGATTTCCTCAACAATCGAGTTACCTCCGGGGCGACGGCTGCCGTGAGATAATAAAATCCATTTTGGCAATAGCAGATTGGGGAGAAAAGTCACCTCTTGCATCTGACTTTCTACCAATTTTGTTAAGCCTGCTTCCTGGGAACCTAAATGCGGGCGCAATTCAATTTTTAGCTTGTCACCAAAAGTTTTTTGGGCAATTTCCACCTCTGCGGGTATGTCTTCGGCGACGTGAACTCCCGGCAATAAAAATACAGGCAGGATTTGCAATTCTCTCAGTCCCAGCGACAGGGTACGTTCGCCAAAACTGCAAATTTGTTCGTGCAGCGGTGCGGGCCCAAGTTCTAAGGTGGCGGTTGCTACTGCGGGGAACGAGTCAGCCAAATTTTGAGACAGCAGTTGACCTAGGTTTTCCAAAGCTAGTTGGGGTCTGGGGTCGCGGCTGCCGTGAGAGACTAATAAATAGGTGGATGATCGCAATTTCAATATGGATTTGATGTTAATGTTCGATCGGGATTTCAAATAATTGTAACACCGTAGGGCGCGTGACTTGAAAAATACTCAACCCTCAACCGGAAGCTTCCGAGTCGCGCACCTCTAACAACTAAAGCAAAGTACCCAGCTTGAAAATTACTCAACACAGGGCTTAAATCTTCTAAGCCGCGCACCTTACAAAAGAAGGTGCGCGGCTTAAAATTTACTTAATAATGGGCTTAAATCTTCTAAGCCACACAATCTAAACAACTCTCAAATTAACCTTTGGGAGCGGGATCGGCAATGTATTGGAAAGTAGGTTCTGAGTTCCAAGGGCCGCGTTCATCCTTGCCATTTGTTGACAAGTTAAAGTAGAGATCCACAGTGGAATCTGGCGGAATATTACCGAACAGCGGATCGGTGAGTTTACCCAACGCTTCGAGAGCTTTCATGAACATTTCAGTGTGAGAAATTTCGCGAGTCAGCAGAAAGTGCAGGGTCTTTTTCGTTCCCATATCCGGTGCTAGTTTAATCAACTCTTCGTAGGTTTGGCGAGCTCCTGCTTCCGCACCGATATTAGCGCGTAAATCGCGCACTACATCGCCACCTTCGTTGACATAAGCACCCGTCCAAGCTTGACCTTGGCTATCAAGCAAGTGCGGACCTACACCGCGCACCGCAAACAAAGTGCTTTTATAAGCTTCTGTTTGGTCAACGTTTTTGGTGTGCATTTCGATGAGTTTGCCCACCATTTCTAAGTGGCTGAATTCTTCTATTGCAATATCTTGGAGCATATCCTTAATCCCTGCATCTTCACAGTGAAAGGACTGCACCCAGTATTGCAGAGCTGCTGTGAGTTCTCCGGTTGCTCCGCCAAACTGTTCTAGGAGCAATTGGGCAAAACGCGGGTTGGCTTCGTCTACTGTCACCGCAGCCATTAATTGTTTTTTGTGAAAAAACATGGATCGATACCTCTTTTAATTCTGTTGTTACAGTCTCTGGATTGCAGACTTGTAGCTGTGTTCACCTTCAGCATCCATTGTGCGACAAGCGATCGCACCGAACCTCGGTCGCTGGTTACATCTAGCGCGACAAATTTCTCTGCTTTCAGGTAGAGTTTAAAGTTAAAATTTTAGTTAGTTAGTCGGTATAAACATTACAATTTAGGAGCAGCATTATTGTCGCACTCGGTTAATTTTGCTGACAGGGCATCGAGATGCCGCAGCCACTGAATGCCGCCAACCCAACTGCGAGAGGGGAGGTGTCCGATTGGTGCTTGCTGACTAAATTTAATCTGCCCTAAAGTATTAGCAGAATTGTAGGTTTGCCAGTTGACCCGATCGCAAAATCTGATATAGTCTCCCTTAACGCTTTCATAAATCTGCTTTTGGACGCTGAAGCCAAACCGACCTTGACTGTAGCGCAACCAAAGGCGATCGAGTGTTTGCAAATCTTCGCAGGGAAGCTGGTAAATTTGGCTAATTTCTAGCTGAGTTCCCGGTTCCTGGGAAATAGATTGACACATCAGACCCCAAGTTTCGCGATCGGCTTCTTTCCACTTTTTGTTAGACAAAAAATCGCGCAGTTTGGTATAATCAACTCCCCGTGCAGAAATTAGGGTTGGCTTGATATTTGAAGTATTTGAAGTAACAGATAAGGAAAAATCTTCTGCACAATCGGCGACGGCATTGGTCGGTAAAATTAGAGAATCAGGAGTTTGTAGGGCGCTGAGATCGGTTGAGTTGCCGCTATTATCGAGAGCAGGAGCGATCAATTTTTGGGGCGAAAGCAAATTTTGATGGCGAATATCTAAAGCTGCTTGGATATCTTGCAAAACTTCCGCAGCAAAACTGTACCGCTGAGTGAGACGAGTTTGCAGCAATTTATCTAAAATTTCACCTAACTCGTCGCTAAGACTCGTGGCTTTGGGGAGAAACTCGCGCCACCACCAGCGCTCGTTGTCGCAGTCGTACATATCCAAGGGAGGAACTTGCGTCATTAGGCGAATGCAAGTAACACCTAAACTGTAAAGGTCGCTAGCAGGAAATACTTTGCCGCGCATTTGTTCGGGAGCTACATAATCTTGACTGCCGATGACCGTTGCTGGACGAAGCATAGCTGAATCAGTCAGCAGTTTGGCAATGCCGAAATCGATCAATACGAGTTTGTTGTCTGACTGTCGGCGGATAATATTTTCAGGTTTGATGTCGCGGTGAATGATGCGCTTGTCGTGGATAAATTGCAGCACGGGCAATAAGTCTTGCAGCAGTTGCCAAATTTGCTCTTCATCGTATACACTCTTGTCTAATTCTTGTTTAAGAGTCGATCCCTCTATAAACTCTTGAACTAAATAAATATGACCTTCTTGTTCAAAGCAGGCTAATAATGTAGGGATTTGCGGGTGTTTTCCTAGTTCGTCTAAACGGACGCCTTCTTGCCGAAATAATTCAACGGCTTTGTTGAAAATTTCGGGGTCACGGTCGTAAAAATAAAATTGCTTGACTGCACAGGGGGGTAGAGATGGGATGTCTTCATCAATTGCTAGAAAAGTTTTACCAAATCCGCCTCTACCTAAAAGTTCAATCGGGCGATATCGCTGTCTCAGCACCAGGTTAAAGCCGCAGTTTAAGCAAAATTGTGCGGCGTTGGAGTTCTGAGGATTTTGACATTCAGGGTTCACACAGTAGCTCATATCGATTTTAGATTTTAGATTTTAAATTTTAGATTGCGGACAAGACTTTTTTTTAAACGAACCGCGCAGACGCGAAGCGGCGCGAAGGAATAGGGAAGAGAGAAGAGAGAGAAAAGGGATGGTGGAAAACTCATGCGGTGTGGGATAAGCTGTCCCGCTTCGGGCGTTGTATTTTTCGGGCGGGCGGGACACCCCACAAGCATTTCATCTGAGATGTTGCCCCATTCTCAATAAGGCTTTTAGGGGCGGGCTAGAAGATCCCACCCTAAAAGAAATTCATTCTTTGTGGAACAGGCATCTTGCCTGTTCTTAAAAATGGTGCCAGAGGTGAGTTTTATCAAACAGGACTGTAAAATGTAGATGCGCCTGGGCTGATAAGGCTATTTTAATGCGCTAGATCGAATCGGGAGGCTGCCAAAGCTACCGAACCCAGGCCGCATGACTGCTGGGGGCGAGATAATTGCCGATCGCACAGGCCGATCGCCCAGAGCGAAAATTGTGCTATAGTCTTACTGTGCATGGAACTTGAGGCACAATCGATCTGTCCGGTTCAGGGACGCTCAGAAATATTTCAAAATATTTTTGCCCTACCCCTAGACTTGTGCTGAGATCTGATGCTATAGTTAAAACTGATACGGCGAGCGTAGCCAAGTGGTTAAGGCAGTGGTTTGTGGTACCACCATTCGTGGGTTCAAGTCCCATCGTTCGCCCTTTTGATTCTAAAGTGTTTAATACGATCGCCCGTCGCCTGTACGGTAATTTGCGATGGTCGTAGGGTGTGCAATGCACACCTTAGTTTTTATTGGGATGTCGCGGTTCTGTCGCCACAAGTTCCGATGTGCTAATCTTAAATCCAATCTAAAATCTAAAATCTAACATCTAACATCAAAATATGCCATCTTTAGTAACAGAAGATTGGGGATATAAATTTAGTGGCGATCGCACAATTAATAAGTTTATTCTGGATATAGAAGGAGAAGGGGCTTTAGGGAAATATTGCGATTGGGAATGCAAAGAGCGTGCGGAAATTCTGATGTCGGAGATAGCTGGCAAATCCCACAATCTTTTCTACGTCCGTCGCCAAAAGGTAAATGAGAGATTTTCTGAAGAAGAAATCTGGGAATTACTCCTTGCTACGGATGGAGATGATTTTGAATTACCCCAATTGTTGCAAAAAGCCGATCGCACTTTGCGGTTGTTAGCAACTGTACGCTGTGAAGACGGAATTGGCGGTTTAAAACTGCTGGATGCTGGTTTGGTGGCGGTTCCCAGAGGTAGGAAAGATGGGTATGCTTTGCCGGTTCAGTTGCGACTTTTGGCTAACAGTCGATCGCCAATTCCTCTAAAGTCGATCGCCCGCGTCCAACAAATGCCTTTTTGGGACGACAGACACATACCGACTACCGAACAACTAAAAGTTTGGCATACTTTTTTAAATGTAGAAAAACGCATCGCGGAAGCGCGTCAATTTTGTGTACCTTTCCGAGGACACAATTACGGTTCCGGCTTCAAAATCGTCACTTTTGAAATCGATCGTAATTCCGCAACTCTTGACGGCTACGAGGAAAATTTCTTAGAATTGACCGACTTTCGCGACAGGCTAAAAAAGGCGCGAAATGAAGAAATTATTCTATTTGATTCGCCGCCCGGAAGCAGAAGCAGCCGCGATGGAGAGACATTGGGTAGCATCGCTGAAATTGACTTTGAACATGGTAAATTACGGATTAAGTTAGATGTTGATTTAGGATATCGCATGGCGGGCGGCAGATATCAACTGCCCAAACAAGGATTCTTATATTTTGAGGCTGCGGGCGATATTAGTCAGATCGAACGCAAGAAAAAAGCTTTAAAAATGCTGACAGACGGGCGCGCTCAAAATCCCTATTTGAGTGAGTTTTTATTCGATGCTTCTCAGGCGAGACTGCCTGAAAAAATGATTAAATTGGATCGGGAAAAATTATTAAATCGCAATGCTAATGACGACCAACTTGCCGCTGTAGAAACGGTGCTTTCGGCACGGGATTTAATTTTGATTCAAGGCCCGCCGGGAACTGGCAAAACGACTGTGATTGCAGAGATTTGCTATCAAATTGCCAGTCAGGGCGGCAAAACGCTCATTGCTTCCCAAGCAAATTTGGCTGTAGACAATGCTTTGAGTCGGTTAGTACACAATCCGGCGATTCGGGCTTTGCGGAAGGGAAAAGCTCATAAGGTGCAGGAAGAAGGGCAGCCGTTTTTAGAGGAAAATGCGATCGGCACTTGGCTGCAAAATACGGCGACTGACTGCGAAGAAAAGCTCTCGCAGCGCCTGACTAATGTCAAATCTTTGCGGCAGTTGGTGGCAGAATCAGAGCGATTTACCGCCTACTGGGCAGCAGAGAAAGATTTTTTTAATGAACTAAAACACCTGCATGACAGTCAAGCAAATATTGAGGAAAAGTGCAACCAGCAAGCAGCAGCTTATGAAAAGATTTTAACAGAAAAAAGCGATATTGAATCTCTAGTTAGCGGGCTAGGAAATTTGCTGGATGCGCCGAATGTCAACTGGGAATCTCCAGAAGTTGCCGAGTTTATGCCCAGACTAAAACCTTATTCAGAAGGCAATGTTTTAGTAGAAAACTTTATGGCAAATGTTCGCATTGCCACCAGCTATGCTACTCAAATCGGCTTCGATCGCCCTGCTTGCGGCGCGTTTGGAATTGCGGTTTGGTTGCAGGAAACTGTAGCAGGGCAAATATCGGAATTTAAGACGGCATTCGATCGCGCTGATGATGTTTGTCACGCTATGTCGGCGGTTGCGGAGTCGTTGCGGGTGTCGCGGCAGATGTCGGAGGCTGTGAATCAACTCGAATTGGGCGATCGGCAAAATCAGACACACCGCCACAATCTCGAACAGAAAATCAAGAATTTGGAATTGCGAAAAGCGGAAATTGCAGCCGTTGTCGTCGCCGTTGCACAGTGGATCGAGACAGCGGATACGGGACTTTATGAAGTCGTGAAAACTTGCTGGGAAACGGGCGCAATGCTCACGGATGATATGGTAGGATTGCCACCAGGATTGCTGAAAATTGGCCGATCGCTCAAATTGCCGATCGTGCCGTCCAAATGCAAAATCAATTTGCCCGATTTGGAGCGGTTGCAAAAGGCGATATCCCACGAAGAAAGCGCAGGTTTTAAGGACATACAAGGGCAACAGTTCCGGTTTAGCGAGTTTCTGCACCTAAATTTGAGTCAAACGCCGATCGTGCTCTCTGCGGGCGATCGTACACAGTGGCAACAACTCGCCAAAGACTTCGCCAGCTATTCCCAAGTCAGCCAAAGTCAACGCAAATTTATCATCGAGAAAGCTCGTACTTTCTTAGGCAGCATTCAACAATTTTATAGTGAATCCTTGCATCCAAATCATATCCAGGCTACCTTCGATCGCCTAGTCAAAGAATTGCTGCACAGTATCCTCGCCAATGCGCGTCAGTGCGTGGTTCCTCTGAAAACAGAAACCGAACAGCAGCTTATCAAACAGCAACAATTATTAGATAAAATCGGTCAAACATTGAACCAGCAGCAAATATCCGCCGCTAAACTTCAGGTAGAAACAGCGCAGCAAGAGGCTAACTTAAAAATTAGCGAAGTTACTAATTTGTTGCAAGCAATTGTCCAACAGCCAAATGTACCTGAAAAGTTGCGGATTTTATCCGAACAATATCTCGCCCAAAAATCGAATATTTGGGAGCAACCGCAGCAGTTTGTCAAGCAAGTTGATGCTTGGAAATCCAGCACGATTCAGCTTGAAAAATCCATTGCCGATCTAGACCCTTTTGAGGTTTTGGAGACCATCAAAAACACTCTTGACGAGCATTTATCTCCGCTGCAAACTGCGGCTGCAACTTTGCAGCAACAACTCGCCGAACTTCAAACAGAATTGAGCGAAATTACTGCTCAACTGCAACAGCAGCAACCGACAGCAGCATTACTTGTTGAGAGAAATTGGTGGGAGTCAGCATGGCAAACTATCCCGACCCAATATCAGCCAGAAGTTCCGAATACAGGATTATTCACCGTAGCTTTTTTAAACAAAATTAAGCGTTTATTCAAAACTTGGGAGCGGAAATTAGAACAAGAAGAAACAGCCCTAAATCGTTCTCAAAAGTTTGTGACAGATTGGATTCAAAAACTTCGCAATCCATCAGAAAAAGACCGCAACGATTTAAAGCAAATTTATATTGACAATGCCAACGTTATCGGCATTACTTGCGTGCAAGCTGCTAGCTTCGATTTTACTAAAAACTTTCCCAGCTTTGATGCAGTTATCATTGACGAAGTTAGCAAATGCACTCCCCCAGAGTTATTAATTCCCGCTTTGAAAGGCAGAAAGTTAGTATTAGTGGGCGATCACAGGCAATTGCCGCCGATGTTTAATCAAAGTACGATCGACGATATTGCCGAAGACATCGGCTGTACCGGAGACGAACTTAACTTTATCAAAGAATCGCTGTTCAAAGTTTTGTTTGAAAATGCCAGCGACAGCATCAAAAAAATGCTGACAACTCAGTATCGAATGCACCCACAAATCATGGGCGCCATCAATCAGTTTTACCAGCAAAAACTCAACTGTGGCATTCAGGAAGCTGACACCAAGCGCGCTCACAACCTGGCAGGTAGAATCATTCAAGAAAACAATCACATTCTGTGGGTGAAAACGCCCATCGGACAAGGATTTGAAGAAGAAAAACAGGGTACTTCGCGGTTGAATGTCAAGGAAATTGATGCGATCGAGCGTTTGTGCGAACAAATGGAGACAGCTTGGCAGCCCAAAGTTGCTGACGGTGAACCGCCGAAAGAAATCGGAATTATCACTTTTTATGCTGCTCAATTAAATGCAATTAAAGACAGAATCGAAGGCGAAAGATTCCCTGCTTTGAGCATCCGCACTGGTACAGTTGACATATTTCAAGGCATGGAAAGACCTGTAATTATTGTCAGCACAGTGTGCAATAATGTTAGGGGCGATATTGGATTTGCTAAGGAACCGGAACGGGTGAATGTGGCATTTTCCCGCGCTCAAGAATTGCTGGTAGTTGTCGGTTGCCACGATTTATTTACTCAACAAACAGGTACAGTGGGAAAAATGTATCAGGAAGTTTCAAAAACGGTGCGTCACTGCGGAGGTTTTGTAGATGTTTCTAGCGTCCTCAACTAAACCCATAGACTCAAATTTAAGTTCGCTAGCCGAACAGATTGAGCAACAAAATCCGGGTTTGTCAGTGTTGGCGGCGCGTCAATTCCGCTTTGCAATCCGCCAAACTCCCCTGGAGGTGGCGATTAGCGAACCGCGCGAGTTTAACGTGTTGGAAGAGTTCATTTTGCGGGCGGGTGTTGAGTTTGAACCTGCGCCAACTTTGAAGGAATTGGCGGATTTGCTGGGGTTAGACGAGATTTTTGTGAAGACTACGGCGGCGACTCTGGTTAGTTTGGAAAGCTTGGAGGTGGCTGAAAATGGAAAAATTGCGATCGCCCCGCAAGGTAGAGATTTTTTCGAGAAAGGTGCAGTTAGTCGATCGCAAATTCAATCAATTTATGCCATTTCCGATTCGCTTAATCAAACTCTTACCTTTAAATTCGATGCTTTAGCGACAGAATCGGTCAACTTGCCAGATTTAGCAGATTTAGTCTCGCTCGAACATAAAATTAGCGACCTTGCGAATTTAAGTCTAGCAGAAATCCAGCCGTTAATTCAAGCTTCCGGCTTAGGAATTCACGTCCCCGAAAACGGCAAAATTGTCTCTGCTTGCGATGTCGTCGGCGACGATTTAGATATTTGGCAAACAGTTTCGATTTTTGTGTTGCTAGATGCGAGCGAAAATAAAACTACTATTCAAGTCAGACAGGGAAAGCAAATATTAGAAACAGCTTCAAACTTGCTAAACGAACTTGAATCGCAACAAAAACTTTCCTTGAACGACTTGTGTGAAGTAACCCCAGACATCGCACAGCAAGAATCCGAGACCATCCCAGTCCAGAAAACTCCTAAAAAGCCGTCTAAGAAGAAACGGAAGGAAACGATATGATGAGGACTAAAGTTCTGATTGCGAACTGGTTTGTAGTAAGGACTAAAGTCCTGATTAACTGATATCTTGCACTATTCTCAATTACTTGTTTAGGAACGGGCAAGATGCCCGTTTCACAATAAAATCAACTTTTGTGGAACGGGCATCTTGCCCGTTCTTGACAAGAGTACAACATATAACTATTAACCAACAAATGAGGTAATTGTGCAATATACTTAGATTCCCAACTTCTTGAAGAAGTCGGGGAGCTAATTCGCCCTACTGAGCCTTAACGCATTTCAGCATCCGCCAAGTAGCCGCCGCCGCATAATTCCGCTTTGCAGAATCATCGAAAGCAAACCAATCGCCAATTTCCTTAAAAGCGGCAGAAACAGAACAATAAGAAAGAAGACATTTGAGCAAAAATAGAAGCAGCCCAATAATTCTGAGTGTCTGAAAAAGTTTTAGACGGCTCTTTAGCAACTAAATCCCGGTTCATTCCCCGCGCCGACAAACCAAATTCCGCCGCTCGAAGGCGCACCGCCATCAATTCAGCGCGAGTGACGGACTGCGTAGGTTTAAAAGTTCCATCTTGATAACCGCTAACTATCTTGTTTTCCCGCGCAAATAGAACTTTTCAGGCACTCCAGCGGAGAATATCAACATCGCTATAGGGACGGATAGAAACATTGCTAGGAAATGTGATATAGCATCTTGTATTCCTTTCCAGGATTCCAATACTAAAGATACCAATTGCTCTCTGGTAACAGGAAGTTGCAGTCGAAAGGTATTATTTTGAGAAAACCGGGCTACAAATCCAAAGCCCACAGCTTCTTTAATTTCGGAAGCGTAGATATCATCGGTAGCTATCTCCGAATTGTAGAAAAGCCAGTATGGCCTACGGTATTGGTATTTCCTGCGGTATTGTCTGCGGTATTGGTATTTCCTGCGGTATTGGCTGCGGTATTGGCTGCGGTATTGGCTGCGGTGATGGCTGCGGTGATGGCTGCGGTATTGGTATTGGTATTGGCTGCGGTATTGGCTGCGGTATTGCTTCGGTATTGCCTCCGGTATTGCCTCCGGTATTGCCAATTTCTTCCGGTGCGGATTGATTGGTAGTGAAATAAAAGTGACCTAATGTGCGACCTTGATAAGCTCTTTTACTCAATCGCCAAGCAGGATCGAGAGTGATTTTCATGAAGTCGTTAACATCGCCGTTTGTGCGACCGATAATCACCGATTTACCTTGGTAATCTACCGGAGTTCCAATTAGTAGAACATTGCCATCAACAGTTTCCAAAGTTAGGGTGTATTTTAATGCTAAATCGGTGCCTGCCATGCGAATTGAAAAGCCGTTGCTGTCAGTTGCGCGGCCACAAATACCGGTGAAATCAAAACTAACTAATAAGGGATCGACTTTCACGGGATTAGAGCCACTTTCGCTCCAGCATTTTCGCTTGTCAGATACTTGTTCTAGAATTAGCAATTGGTAGCCACCGGAAGGGCGGGGTTGGGCGATGACAATTACTCGGTCTTGGTTAATGTCGGTTTCGTCAAAAGTAAATGCTTTAGCCGAACCGATCGCGCCAAGTGTTAAAATTGCTGAACCTGCCAGTGCGGCTAGTGTTCGTGCCAATGAATGTTTCATGATTTTTCCCTATTGGCTCCTTATTGTGATGAGACTTATCTAGAATATAAAAAATTCGCCCTCTTCCAACAACAAGATAGAATTTTACCATCTCTTGTTCCGGTGGTACCAAGTGCGATCGATCGGCGATCGTCACCTTGGTTCCTAGTGAGAACTAAAGTCCGAGCGAATTTTTATCAGGACTTGAGTCCTCACTACAAAGTTATAACCGTTATTTTAGCGAGGAACTTGATAAGCTGTTCGGCCTCTAAATTCTATTTTCCGGCGGGCGGGACGCCCACTCCACAATAATTTAAGGGAAGTTGACAGTAAAATTGGCATGAGCCTGGGCTTATTACTTGCGAGAAACGATCGCACTCTTCACAAAAAAAACGGTGCGTTACACTTGGTTAACGCACCCTAAAACAAACATTCAAAAAGTCTCTTTGCCCTCTAGCGGAACATACTGCTAACAGAACTATCTTCGTGAATCCGCCAAATAGTTTCTCCCAGCAAATTGGCTACCGAAAGCACCGTCAACTGCTTAAAACGGTTCTCTTCAGGCACAGGAATTGTATTCGTAACAATTACCTCTTCCAAAATCCCGCTAGACAAGCGCTCGATCGCCGGAGGCGAAAACACCGCATGAGTAGCACAAGCATAAACCTGCCTCGCACCCTCGCGGCGCAACAATCTCGCACCTTCAGAAATCGTGCCGGCAGTATCGATCATGTCGTCCACCAACACAGCAGTTTTGCCCCTGACATCACCGATAAGATTCATCACTTCTGCCACGTTGTGAGCTTGGCGGCGCTTGTCAATAATTGCCAGGGGAGCATCACCAAGCTTTTTGGCAAAAGCTCTCGCCCTAGCGACTCCGCCAACATCCGGCGAAACCACAACAATATCCGTCAATTGCTTGCTCGCCAGATAATCCAAAAGCACCGGCGAACCGTAAACGTGATCGAAAGGAATGTCAAAATAACCTTGAATCTGAGCTGAGTGCAAATCCATCGCCAAAATGCGACCGGCCCCAGCTTCCGTAATCAAATTAGCCACTAATTTTGCAGTAATCGACTCTCTTCCGGCCGTTTTGCGGTCAGCCCTAGCATATCCGTAATAGGGGATGACGGCAGTAATTTGTCTGGCCGAAGCGCGGCGACAAGCATCGATCATAATTAACAATTCCATGAGGCGATCGTTTACCGGACAGCAAGTTGGCTGAATCAAGTAAACATCGCAACCCCGAATTGATTCTTGAATTTGAACGTAGAGTTCCCCATCAGCAAACCGCTTGCGAACCATCGGCCCCAAATCGATCCCCAGATAGCGAGCCACCTCTTGGGCGAGAGGAACATTAGCAGAACCGGAGAACAGCCGCAGACGGTCATGAGCGGAAACCGGCGGCTCGGGAAGCGGAAGCGGTAAAGTAGCAGAACGGATCACAGCAGGCCTCTTGCAGGACGTTTATTCCATCGCTATCTTACCATCTGAAACTAGAAATATTCAGCCAATTTTTTAATAGATTTAACATTCGGGGCGGCCACAAGTGTGAAGTTAGGCGAATTGAATAGGACTTGCAGAAATATGTCCAACAAATCCGCTTTCTACCCCACATTCGGTATCCTTAACGGTCACAATCGGTTTTTACTTATTTTTATCCAGCAATAAAACTATGAATTATACTTGAATACCGTACATTAACGGATAACCAACTTTTTAAAGGCATAATATATTACTGTAAAGATAGAGTCTTCTGCGTAATTATGCTGTATAACACCCCAGGGTGTGGAATGTGGGTTGTAGCGAACTCTGTACTGGCAGAAGTACGATCGCACTTGTGTCCCTGCGTCTAAAAGTTTTGGCGTGAGTCAATTTGGGGCCGAGGCTGGAAGTCTAGCCGCCCAAAATTCAGCCGAAGGCCGAAGGCATCCGGGTTCAATGCGATAAAAATGCCACCAACAGGCAATAAACTTGAAAAATACTGTAAAAAAAGTTAAGAATCGGAAGCATACTCCAGATTTTTGATATCGGGCAAAGCAAGGTAGAAATCGATGAGCTTAAGAGAACGCATTGACGAAGAAATCAAAGCAGCCATGAAGTCCAAGGACAAAGTTCGCTTGGAAACAGTTCGCGGCATCAAGAAATTTATTCTCGAAAAAGAAGTCAGCCTTCGTCCCTCCGGCCAAGAGACGCTGACAGAAGCTCAAGAAATGGAAATTTTGATGCAAATAGCCAAACAGCGCCGGGATTCGATCGAACAATACCGCAAAGGTGGCCGCGAAGATTTAGTGGCACAAGAGGAGGCGGAGTTGGCAATTGTTGAAGAGTATTTGCCGCCGCAGATGTCAGACGAAGAGGTGAGTCAAGTCGTTGACGAAGTGATTGCTTCGGTTGGCGCTACTTCTGCAAAAGATATGGGCAAGGTGATGGGCAAGGCAATGCAGCAGCTTAAAGGCAAAGCAGACGGTAACAGAATTCAAGACATGGTGAAAGCAAAGCTTAACAGTTGACAGTTGACAGTTGACAGTTGACAGTTGGCAGTTGACAGTAGTCATTAGTCAGTAGTCAGTAGTCAGTAGACATCTCCCATAAATAATCTCAAGCTTTATAGAGATGTATGGCTTAGGCCGAGGGGCGACAATTTATTAGGGCTAAGGCCAAAAAACCCGGTTTCTACGAAAAATCGTGCATTTCTCCCTTGAGATATTGACGCAGAAACCGGGTTTTCGAGCGGATTGGCGGGTTGCAAGCTGTGTATTTTCCTGAAAAAACCCGGTTTCTGAGCATCCTTGCGTCCAAGAATGTCAAAAAAATGTAAAATACTAACTTTGGTCGGGACTGGGGACTACAGATAGTGAAGTATGCTCAAGAGCATTAAAGACATAGCATTACTAAGTCTGTGAGCGATCGTCTATTTTTTAACAGTTTTTACTTAAACTTATGCAGCCACCTATTGCTATTGGAACTCTCCTACAAAACCGCTACCGCTTGGTGAATATTTTAGGTCAAGGAGGATTTGGCCGGACTTATTTAGTAGAAGATTTGGGACGGTTTCAAGAACGCTGCGCCCTGAAGGAATTGATCCCAGTGCAAAGCGGGCCTTACGTTTTGGAAAAATCGAAGGAATTGTTTCAAAGAGAGGCGGCAATACTTTACCAAATTGGGCACCCGCAAATTCCCCAGTTTCGGGCAATATTTGAAGAGAACCAGCGTTTGTTTTTAGTGCAGGATTACGTGGAAGGGATGACTTACCGCGAACTGCTGCTCGATCGAACTTCAAATGGTCGCGCCTTCAGTGAAGCCGAAGTCTTGGTATTTATCCGGCAAATGCTGCCGGTACTGGCTCACATCCACGCCCGCGGCATCATCCACCGCGACATCTCCCCAGAAAATATCATCCGCAGGGAAAACGACCAAATGCCGGTGCTGATTGACTTTGGAGTGGTGAAGGAACTCGCCACCAAAGTCCAGTCTCCCGAAGGAACAGCCCACGCGACAACTGTCGGCAAAATCGGCTACGCGCCGATGGAACAGTTGCACAGCGGGCGGGCCACTGCCAGCAGCGACCTCTACGCTTTAGCTGTAACGGCGATCGTCCTGCTGACAGGCAAAGAACCGCAGGAATTGCTCGATCAAACAACGCTGCAGTGGAATTGGCAGCAGCAAGCGCAGGTGAGCACGGGTTTGGCTTTGGTGCTGAATCGGATGTTGAGCCGGTCTCCGGGCGATCGATATCAATCTGTCAGCGAAGTTGCCCAAGCACTCGACGCCCAAACTAATCCTAAGCCCAGCCAGCCAACTGTACCGCCCGCGCCAGCAGTGGTGCCGACAAACCCTTCGCTAATAGCAACGGTGGCCGTGGGCAGACCGCCCGAGCCAGCCGCCCCGAGTTCCCCCCCGCCAAACCAGCCAGACCCGTTAAGTGAGCCTGCTGGCGACACTTTTTGGGACAATCCCATCGCTGCGATCGGACTGCTGGCGGGCTTAGTAATCTTGACTGGCTTCGGTTCCTGGGCCTTAGTAGGCTCATTTCTCAACAATTCGCGCCCCAAACCCACTCCGACACCGCCAGCACTTACAAGTCCGACGCCCACACTA
Source organism: Microcoleus sp. B3-D7 (assembly GCF_036705305.1). Taxonomy (NCBI): domain Bacteria; kingdom Bacillati; phylum Cyanobacteriota; class Cyanophyceae; order Oscillatoriales; family Microcoleaceae; genus Microcoleus; species Microcoleus sp. B3-D7. The sequence goes on from NZ_JAUBUE010000029.1 coordinate 16,345, forward strand.
ACTCCGATACCAAACCCGCTACCTTTGCCAACCCCAACCCCGCAACCTTTACCAACCCCAACCCCGCAACCTTTGCCGGAACCGAGCCCAGAACCTTTGCCGGAACCAACCCTAGAACCTTTGCCGGAACCGAGCCCAGAACCTTTGCCGGAACCGGACCCAGAACCTTTGCCGGAACCGAGCCCAGAACCTTTGCCAGAACCAAGCCCAGAACCAAGCCCAGCGCCAACTCCGACACCAAAACCGACGCCCGCGCCGACTCCCGCGCCCAAACCGACGCCCAAACCGACGCCCGCACCAACTCCCGCACCCAAACCGACGCCCGCGCCGTCGCCAACACCAGCACCAACACCCGCGCCAGCTCCTGCACCGTCGCCGGAACCGGCCCCAACACCCGCACCGTCGCCGGAACCGGCCCCAACACCCGCACCGTCGCCGGAACCGGCCCCAACTCCTGCACCGTCGCCGGAACCCGAACCGGAACCCGCGCCGGAACCGGAACCAGCACCAACACCCGCACCATCGCCGGAACTCTAAACTTCTGGCAAAATTCCCCTAGACTGAGGTTGAGGCCAATTATTTGTTAGCTTTTTGCCAATGAACTCGCTGCTAATTGCTGGAACTGATACCGACGCGGGCAAAACTGTTTTGACCAGCGCTCTGGCTGCTTATTGGCAAATGTATTTTCCCGATCGCAGTTTGGGAATTATGAAGCTGTTGCAAACAGGAACGGGCGATCGCGAACTCTACACCCGTTTGTTTTCCCTCGACCAATCCCCCGAAGAACTCAATCCGCTGCACTTTGATGCGCCTCTAGCACCGCCGATCGCCGCCGAACGGGAGGGGAGACGTATCGAACTCGAAAAGGTCTGGACGGCTTGGCAAAGCCTCTCGCAGCGCAAGGATTTTGTGTTGGTGGAATCTTTGGGAGGGCTGGGATCGCCTGTAACGTGGGAACTGACGGTGGCCGATATTGCCAGGGATTGGCGGCTGAGGGGGGTTTTGGTAGTACCTGTGAGGTTGGGGGCGATCGGGCAAGCTGTAGCGAATGTTGCTCTCGCCAGACACACTGGTTTTAAGCTGAGAGGAATTGTGCTCAATTGCGTTAAAGCTTATTCGGAACAAGAAATTGCCGATTTAGCGCCCGTTGATTTGATCCAGTCGCTGACTCAAATACCTGTGTTGGGTATTTTGCCGCATTTAGATGACCCGAGTGACCTGGCTAAATTAGCTAAAATTGCTTCAGATTTAGATTTAGAGCGGTTACTGCCAGGGGTTAATTTAGTTGCTCAGACTTCTAAATAACCCTATTCTAAACACCTCTCTTTCTCTTTCTTCTCTTCCTCTGCGTACTCTGCGCCCTCTGCGGTTCATTTAAAAAAAATCTCCTGCACAACTGGGATAGGATTGAAGAAGATTTTCTTTTAACCGCAGAGAGCGCAGAGAGCGCAGAGAAAGAGAAGAAAGAGTTTCACAACTTATTCTGGGCTGCTATAATTAGTGATTACCATTTATTAAGTGATTAAATCTAAAACCTAATCAAAAAAAAGGAGAATAAAACATGGTTTCTACTTTACCGAATTTAACGTCTGTCGATTTATCTCAATTGCGGCTGGAGATTAGAAATTTGCAGCCTCAGCTAGTCGAATGGCGTCGCCTTTTGCACCAAAAGCCGGAGTTGAGTTTTGATGAAAATTTAACGGCGCAGTTTGTCTCGCACAAGTTGCAGGAATGGGGCATAGATCATGAAACTAATATTGCTAAAACTGGTATTGTCGCCACTATAGACAGCGGCAAACCGGGGCGGGTTTTGGCAATTCGGGCGGATATGGATGCTTTGCCGATTCAAGAGGAAAATGAGGTGGATTATCGATCGCAGCATGATGGAATTATGCACGCTTGCGGCCACGACGGCCACACTGCGATCGCCCTCGGTACTGTTTGTTATCTCGCAAAGCACAAACACAGCTTTTCGGGTAAAGTAAAATTTATCTTTCAGCCCGCCGAAGAAGGGCCAGGGGGCGCAAAACCGATGATTGAAGCGGGAGTTTTGAAGAATCCTGATGTTGATGCGATCGTCGGCTTGCATTTGTGGAACAATCTACCTTTGGGTACTGTAGGCGTCCGCAGCGGCGCTTTGATGGCGGCTGTCGAAGTTTTTGACTGCACGATTTTTGGCAAAGGCGGACACGGTGCAATGCCACATCAGACTGTGGATTCGATCGTAGTTACAGCCCAAATTGTCAGCGCTTTGCAGGCTATTGTCGCGCGGAACATTGACCCGATCGACTCAGCGGTAGTAACTGTTGGCAAATTCCACGCAGGCCACACCCACAACGTCATTGCCGATACCGCTCAAATCGGTGGCACGGTGCGCTATTTCAATCCAGCATATCAAGGTTATTTTGCAAAGCGAATCGAGCAAGTAATTGCCGGAATTTGTCAGAGTCACGGGTCTAATTACCAATTAGATTATTGTTCGCTGTACCCGCCCGTTATTAATGATTCGAGAATAGCTGAATTAGTGCGCGGCGTGGCCGAATCAGTTGTCGAAACTCCGGCGGGAATCGTGCCGGAATGTCAAACAATGGGGGGCGAGGATATGTCGTTCTTTTTGCAAGAAGTTCCCGGTTGCTATTTCTTTTTGGGTTCTGCCAATCCAGAGAAAAACTTAGCTTACCCGCACCATCACCCGCGTTTTGATTTTGATGAAACTGCGCTGGGGATGGGTGTAGAAATGTTTGTGCGGTGTGTCGAAAATTTTTGTGTGATGTAAATCAGGCTTTCAGGGGCGGGCTAGAAGCCCACCCCACAAGAAAATTTAGTTTTTGTGGAAGAAGCAAATTGATGTCTTGTGGAACAGGCATCTTGCCTGTTCATGAGAATGGTACAACATTTCAGATATTACCGAGTTTGAAAGATATTCTGCACCATTTTCTTATCTACACTCGCCGCCGCCTTATCCAATTCGGCAATCTCCCCGGAGTCTAACTCCCACCCCAAAGCACCAATATTATCCCTGGCCTGTTCCACAGATTTCGCCCCAGGAATGGGAATAGTTTCTTTGCAGATGCACCAGTTGATTGCTACCTGCGAAACACTCTTGTTTCTGAATGCCGCTATTTCTCGCAAACATTCCAAAAGCGATCGCATTCCCGGAAGTAGCTGCTTGCACGCCAAACCTCGGATACCTTTAGGAAGAGAGCCATTTTCCGAGTATTTACCCGTCAGCAAACCCAAGGCTAGAGGACTGTAAGCAATCAATTTTATCCCCAATTCATCGCAAACATCTTTCAATCCGAGTTCTGTCACCGGATAGGTAGAAAGTAGCGAATATTGCACTTGTAAAGTAACAATAGGAATTTGGCGATCGCTAAATTTCCGATGCACCCATTTCAGCCGTTTCGGCCCGTAATTAGACAAGCCCACTCCCTTGACCAATCCTTGCTCGTAAAGGTCAGCCAGACCGTCTAAAAGAGCCCCCTCTTGCCAAGGAGCGTAATTGGCTGTGGACCAGTGCATTTGTACCAAATCTACATTTTTTCCGAGGCGCCCAGCAGAGGCTTTGCAAGCCGATATCATTGATTGTCGCGTCAGCCTCCAAGGATAAGCAGCCAGTTTTGTCGCAATACAAATACTGTCTTTATTTGCACCTTGATCTTGTTGAGAAAACTGCCCCAAAAGCTGCTCGCTGCGTCCGTTTAATTTGCCTGTTCCGTAAGAGTCGCCGGTATCGAATAAAGTGACGCCGTTACTAACACAAAGATTGAAAACGGCTTGCAATTCCTCGTCCATACTTTCATTGTAGCCCCAGAGCAATCGGTTGCCCCAAGCCCAAGTGCCGCAGCCCATTTTGGGCAGTAAAATTTTTTGCTTTGTTTGCATTTTTATTGATGGTAGTTGTTGGTAATACGGATAGTTTATAGGAACATAACTCGGTATTCCCTAGCCCCCAGTAGAGCTGTTTCATTCTGCCACGGGCCGCCAGGGACTCAAGTCCCTGTCTAATAGCATAAGTCGGTTAAAACCGACTCAAATAGTAATCTCCATTTTTAAAATTAGAGTTACACATATATTCTGCGCTAACTCTATACAAAAACAGCTTTGATAGAATTGCTACAGTCGTCTTTAGACGACTTCAGCTATGAAACAGGGGTTTAAACCCCTGTTGGACGGTCGGACTAATGGCACGCCCTACAAAATTACCAATGACTGATGACTCTTTAATTCTTTTACGTGGTGGGCGAGGGTGAAGGTGCGGTGTTTTTAATAGGTTGCTCTGGCTTAGCTTTCGGGTCGGGTTTGGGTGGCGCAGGTGGAGGAAAATTCGCCGCGCGTCTGGGTATTTGTAGCGCTGTTCGGAATGCAGAAGACGGGAAGAAAGCACTAAATTGAGAAAGTCGATCGGCGATGGGTTCTGGCGCATATTCCCACAAGCTTTCGTAGTAGAAGAAAGCGACGCCTAAGCCGTATCCTTGGACTGCTTGCACCTGAGATTTAATTTGCTGAATCGGTACTGGGTTATTTCTCAAACCTGTCATAATCCCAACTCCGGTGGGAATTTTTTGCTGTGCTTCTTGCATTTCTGGACGGTTAATCTTGTCCACAAATGATTCTAGATTGGGACGGTACACTTGCACGATTAGCTCGTCGGCAATATCCAAACGCACCCAAGCCAGCCAATCTTGCAGGTGATGTTTGTAAGCAAAATCGTAGTAATTGGGAGAAATCGAGAAAATTGCATTGGGTTTGACTGCTTTGACGGCTTGATTTAGCTGCGACATAAAAGCGGTAATTTTATTTGCTCGCCACTGCACCCATGCTGGATTTTGAAAATCTTTTGGCGGAGCTTTTTTTGTTTCTTTGGTATACAAAGCAACTGTGTAGTCATCGTAGCCAAATTCGGCAGGCAAACTCATGTGATCGTCAAATTGTATGCCGTCTGCGTTATATTGAGTGGTGATTTCTAGTACGAGTTCGGTAATGAATTGCTGGACTTCTGGATGAAAGGGATTGAGCCAAACTACTTCGCCGCCGGCGTCGTTTGAGGTTTGGCTGCCGTCCTGTTTTTGTGTCAGCCACTCGGGATGAAGTGTGGCTAATTCTGATGTGGGAGGAGCCATGAAACCAAACTCAAACCAAGGAATCACTAACAGGCCTTGGCGGTGAGCTTGCTCGATTAAATCGGCGAGCATATCTTGTCCATCTAACCCTCTGTAAACAAAGGGTTGAATGTCTCTTTGCTGCGCTACATAGCTGGGATACATTGCATAGCCAGAATTCCAGGCTACAGGATAAATTGTGTTGAAATTTAACCGCTTTAATTGGCTGACAGCATCTCCTAGTTTGCGACGATCTCTGAGGATGTCTTTGTCGTTTGTCGTCATCCAAACGCCGCGAATTTCCTGGCGGGGTTGCTGGGCGATCGCCGGAATGAAGTTGTTCGCCAGCAATACTATAATGAATGAGAGGGCAAACAGAAGCGGGAAAAGAGTTTTAATCGATCGCTGCCAACTGCGCGGAATGATGCGTAATGTCATAGTTTTGAATGGTGAGTTAGCTATCGAAACGCACCCCGGCATAATTTGCTGATAAAATTTGCTCGCTCTACAGTCTACAGCCATTTGCGCTGAATGTGGAATCGGTTAACTGAAATGGGTGAATTGATGTAATGCGATGGCAACTGAGCTAAGTATAATCTCTGAGACAGAGGGTAAGTGACAGCATTCTGTCTAACTGCTGGGAAATCAATTACGCACTGCAAGCTTTCCTTACCGGATAGTGCGGCCCCAGGAGTGCAAGTGCTGTACAATATCGGTGCTGGAACATTTCGATCGAACATCTGTAATTGTGAAACATTTAGTGTTAATTGGCGGCGGTCACAGCCATGCTATCGTATTAAAAATGTTCGGTATCAAACCGCTGCCTGGAGTGCGTTTGACTCTGATTAGCGACGTGCTGCACGCGCCTTATTCCGGGATGTTGCCGGGGCACGTTGCCGGGTTTTACGATTATGATGAATGTCACATCGATTTGCGCTCGCTCGCTGAATTTGCCGGATGTCAAATATTAATCGACCGGGCGATCGCGATCGACTTTAACAAAAACTTAGTTATTTGTCAAACTCGCCCTCCGGTTAATTTTGACTTGCTTTCTGTGGATATAGGCAGCACTCCTGCGACTTTATCTGTACCGGGTGCCGCAGAATATGCAATTGCAGCTAAACCCGTACCGGAGTTTTTAGCTAGCTGGAATCAGTTAATTTCCGAAAGGCAAAACTATCCCCAAAAACCGCTGCGGATAGCGATTGTAGGTGGCGGTGCAGGCGGCGTAGAATTAGCATTAAATATGCAATCTCGATTGGGGAAGGAAGAAGGAAGAGGGAAGAAGGAAGAGGGAAGAAGGAAGAGGGAAGAAAATTTATCATCAGAAATTCATTTGTTTCACAGCGGTGCTGAATTAATGCCTGCACATAACCATCAAGTGCGTCGCCGCATTCAAGAAATTCTCATCAGTCGCGGCATTCAATTGCATTTAAAGGAAAAAGTCTGTGCTGTAAAAAAGATTGAGAGGGAAACCACTCTTCAATTCCCTACCGATTACCAAATTTCCTGTAAATCAGGTTTAGAATTAGAGTGCGATCGCATTTTTTGGGTGACACAAGCATCGGCAGCCAATTGGATCGGAGAATCCGGTTTAGCAGCCGATTCAAACGGCTTTATCCAAGTCAACGATTGCCTGCAATCAGTCTCTCACCCCAACGTATTTGCGGCTGGAGATATAGCTGCGATGGTTAATTATCCCCGTCCCAAAGCAGGCGTGTTTGCCGTGCGTCAGGGCAAACCGCTGTTTGAAAATTTGCAGCAGTTTTTATTGGGAAAACCCCTCAAACCCTTTGCACCGCAGGAACAATACTTAGGGTTAATTGGTACTGGGAATAAAAGGGCGATCGCATCTCGCGGATCTTTCATGTGGGAATCGGCGCTGCTGTGGTACTGGAAAGATTGGATCGATCGCCAATTTATGCAAAAATTTAGCAATCTGCCCAAAACCCGCAATACCAAATAGCAATACATTCAGATATTCTCCTCTCTTCCTCTGCCTCAACAGCGTCAATAGCGGTAAATAAAAAAAGTCTTATTCAAAAACCCTTTAAGCTTGCTATAGTAATATCAGAAGTAAGAAAAACTAACTATGTTCAGAAAAATTGGATTTTGGGTGATTTGGATTGCATTTACCACCTACGCCTTTGTATTTGCACCACCCGACAGCCCAGAACAAACCATCACACTAATTACCAATCTTTCCACAGGCAAAATAGCAGACATCAACCCTTTAATTGTAGCGTTGTTCAACCTCATGGGAGTCTGGCCGCTCATCTACAGTTGTGTCTTATTTGCTGACGGCAGGGGCCAAAAAATACCTGCATGGTTGTTTGCCACTTTATCCTTTGGCGTCGGCGCGTTTGCCTTGCTGCCTTATTTAGCCCTGCGCGAACCTAATCCAGAATTTTCTGCTCCTAAAAATATCTTTTTAAAGATATTAGACTCCCGTTTTACTGGAATTTTCTTAACATTAGCTGCTGTTGGTTTAGTTGCCTTTGGCTTGACAAAAGGCGATTGGTATGATTTTTTTACCCAGTGGCAAACCAACCGTTTTATCCACGTAATGAGTTTAGACTTTTGTATGCTTTGCCTACTATTTCCTGCCTTATTAGGAGACGATATGGCCCGCCGAGGAATGCAGAGTTATATAGCATTTTGGGCAGTAACATTAGTACCGCTGTTCGGGCCGCTGGCTTATCTGTGCACGCGCAAACCGCTGCCGGAAACTAATACTGAAACTGTTACAAATTAGACAGCCGTGCAGGGAAGTTTCAGTGTAATGTAGGAATTAATCACAAGTAATCAGATAAGAAACAGGCAAGATGCCTGTTTCACAATAAGTAAGTTTTATTGTGGGCCGTTGCCCCTAGTAGCCCGCCCATGAAAAACTTATTACAAATAGTGCCAAATCAGAGTATTAATCTAAATAATTATCTCCCAACCTCTAGCAAATGAAAAAATTTCCGATTGTTGGCATCACAACATACAACCGCTGTCCAGTAGGCGAATATCGCTTAAATGGAACTTATATTGATGCAGTGCAGGCTGCTGGTGGCATTCCGATTTTGCTGCCGCCCAATCAATTAGATTCGGCTAGTATTTTGGATGCAGTAGATGGTTTGATTTTTTCCGGTGGCGGAGATATCAACCCAGAACTTTATGGCGGTTATGTCGATCGCACAGTTTACTCGGTTAATGCAGAACGCGACAATTTTGAATTAAGCTTAGCAAAGCTAGCTTTGAAGGCTGACATACCTGTGTTGGGGATTTGTCGGGGAATGCAAATGTTGAACGTAGCCAGCGGCGGCAGTTTGGTGATTCACGTACCGGATGCTTACGGAGACGAGATTAATCACGGATCGGGAATTCCCCCGCGCGCGATCGAGCATACCATTGAAATTGAGCCAACCAGTAGGCTAGCAAAAATTATGGGAAAAACTTCAACAACAGTGGTTTCCTGGCATCATCAAGCAGTGAGGAAGGTAACATCCGATTGGCAAATAGTAGCCAATGCACCTGACACTTTGGTAGAAGCAATGGAACACTGCTATCACCCTTGGATGATAGCAATTCAATGGCACCCAGAAATGTCACCAAACTGTTCGTTCAACTCTCGAATTTTTAAGGCTTTCGTAGAAGCTGCAGCTTCAAAATTTATGAATTCTACCAAGTCTGCATCAAAGGCAATTCATACATTTTGATAGTCACTTATTCTTGATAGTCAGTATCTATTTCAATATCCAGGGTATCTTCATCTATTCTGACATACAGAACATTCGGGCGACAGCAAACCTGACAATCTTCGATATAAGATTGCTCCATACCACCGCTGATATCAACAAAAGTTGTACTCGGTTCGCCGCAGAAAGCACAGTAATATTCAGCCGTTGTTTGCATTTTTCTCGCACTCTCTTTTTGTGACTTCGTGGCGGTAACGAAACATATCTGTTAACCGCATTTCCACCCACCAACCTAACAGCAAATCGACAATCGGGCCGCCCGGAATCGAAAATGCGATCGCATCTGTCAATCTAGTCTTGCCATTTTCTGAGGTAAACTCGTGTCGGTGAGTCCAACTTGCCATCGGCCCCTCAGTTTGTTCATCAACAAACAAGCGATATTGTTCGCACTCAGTGTGAGTCGCCACCCATTTTACAGGAATCGGCCCCAATAACAGGCGAAATTCCGATACAGCACCCACATCGAGTCCCCCTTCGCGGCGAATGATTTTCACCGGTTGCCAAGGCGGAGTCAAAAGTTGCAGAATGTCCGGCCTTTCGTGAAAGTTCCAGACGGCTTCAACAGTGGCATTAATCAGCGACGAGTATTTAAAATTAGGCATTGTATCGTTGGGCTACACAGTTAAGTGCGATCGCGTTTCAGCATTTGCACTATTATCCTCTGTATCAGTACAAACAGCCACTGTTAGTTTCAATCCCAAAGAATTCAGCCAAGTTCCCAGATTGTAAATCGCATCACTTCCTTGTAGCGATAGCAATTCATCCAGTTTTTTTAAGTGCAATTCATATTCTTCAGGAGTCATTTTTGGTTGACCTAGAGCTTCAGCTACATCGCCCAGAGCTCGTTTCAGTAATGCTTCGTCAGGTTCTTCGCCTTCATCTAATTCAAAATGAGTTTCAATATAAGTTGCTGCTAGTTCCGGCTTTTTTCTTAGAGATTCAATCAAAAATCGACGATAAGGTAGGCTTTTAGGCATTTTTGGGTTTTGGTAAACAGTTAATTCAGAGCGGCTTTCAGGCATTTTTGGGTTTTGGTAAACAGTTAATTCAGAGCGGCTTTCAGGCATTTTTATGCTGTTTTCGGACTCGCAAACAGTCACAGTAAGTTTGAACCCCAAAGCCTTCAGCCAAGTTCCCCGATTGTAAATCGCATCGCTACCGGCTTGTGACAGCAACTCATCGAGTTTTTCCTGATTAATTCTAGCCTGTTCTGGGGCTATCTGCTTTTTGCTAAGAACTTCTGCTACATTGCTGAGTACCATTTTTAGCAGTTCCGCTTCGGGGTTTTCTTCTTCAAAAAAAGCCTCTAGATACATAGCAGAGTCTGTTGGGTTTCTGATAGACCGTATTAGAAAGGGATGGTAAGCTAAACTTTTAAGCATTGTCTTAACTCCTAGTTATACTCCAGAAAAGCCACTGGGGAAAGATGGAAAAACTTAGCTAACTTTTGAATTTGACGCGCCGTCAGTTCCCGCTTTCCATCCATCATCTCAGATACCCAAGACTCGGATTCAAAAATATCAACCAAATCTTTTTCTTGAATATTGTCTTCTACCATCAATGCTTTCAGTAGTGCGATACCTTTTAAGACTGGCATTGGCTCATGTTTTTGTTCGTAATCATAAACAAGAGTACCCAACACGTTTAAGTAGTCCCGATCGTCCTGCGTGAGATTGCTCTGACTCACAATAGAATCAATCCGATTTTGTGTAGCGATTAACTCAGCTTCACAAGTAATTGGACGCGGAGGAAAAATTGTGATTATTTCAATATAGTAGCTACTAGGAGTTTTTAAACCAGTCGTCATTTTTCCAGTTCTCCTTATTATATTCTGCATGAGTTAAAACACAGCGGACAAACACTATCTGGTATTCAAAATCGATAAAAGCAATTAACCGATAGTTATTGCCCCCAATATTAAATACCGTAAAGTTACCTACTAAGTCAGCCGAAGGAAATACTTTACGAATATCTACTAAACTTTGCCATTCAGCATCACAACTACGCTGATACCACAGCAACAGACTTGTTTCAGCATTGGGGTGTGTTTCCCAAAATTCTTTTAGTCGTTTTCGGCTAATGACACGCATGACACTATTATAATCTAATTTACTAAACGCGACTTAGTGAATTCTCACATTCTTGATTTGGCTGTCGTGTTGTATGACTCATCGCCTCAGCCAAATGCTTCTTCAAAGTCGGCTCCGGTAGCGGCCCTTTTAAATGACTCCAAGGCAAAACCTGCTCCAATTCCCACTCTTGAAAAACATAAAAATCCATCTCCGGCAACTGTCCCCGCAACTCCTTAAATGCCCGCCGATAACTGCCCAAAGTATCGCCGTAATGCCGCACTAATTCCAACAGCCGAGACAACCGCCGATCGCCCTTTGACAACAAACCCTGAACCACAGACCAGTTATAGCTTTCAGGTCTAAATTCTAAACCTAACTTACGCAATTCTTTATCTAAAAACTTCAGCCTCTTCTCCGCATCTTTATTCACTCCCAACCACTGAAAAGGAGTGTGAGATTTCGGGACAAAAGTGCTGCATCCCAGAGTCAACCGCAAACCTGGAGCGGCTTTTCTCATCGCCCGCATCATCTCCACTGTCTCCTCTAAATCCTCCATTTCTTCGCCGGGAATTCCCGCCATCCCGTAAAGTTTAATTCCCTTTAAGCCGCCAGCCTTAGCATTGATAGCAGCTTGAATAATTTCGTCATTTGTGAGTTTTTTGTTAACGATTTTGCGGAGGCGAGCGCTCCCGCTTTCCACCGCAATCGTCACTGATTTGCTGTCTCTGTTTGTCAATATTTCTGCCAATTTAACTGTCACCGTGTTCGTCCGTACCGAAGAAAGACTCAGGCGCACACCGTCGTATTTCGGATGATTCAAATGATCCAGCAAGGCTTCAAATTCCGGGTGCTGAGTGACCGAAGCACCCAACAAACCTAAACGATTAGTCACAGCTAAACCGCGATCGATCGCCGGAATTAGCGAACCCTCCAAACTCGCAGTTCTAAACGGCAAAGTCAGATAACTTGCCAAACAAAAACGGCACATTTCTGGACAACTCCGAACCACTTCCACCATGTAAATATTTTCCCAAGCTGCTTTTTCGGTCACCACAGTGGAAGCAGATAAAGTATTGCCGCGATAAGTCTGTTTTTCAACCATACTGGGAATTCCCGAATCCACAGGCTGAATCGATTTAATACCCTCAGCCGCATCCAGATAAGTTACTTCGTACAAACTGGGGACGTAAACTCCCGGAACTTGGGCTAAATGCCGCAATTTAGTTTGTCTGTCGGCGGTACGGACTTCTTTATAAGCATCAATAAAATTGTCAATGAGATGTTCACCATCTCCCAGCAAAATCACATCAAAAAAATCTGCAAAAGGTTCTGGATTAGCAGTAAAAACCGGGCCCCCGCCGAATACTATCGGATGATTATCCGTTCGTTTTGACGCCCAAATCGGAATTTCTAGAGATTCCAATAAATTTAGGATATTTACATAATCTAGTTCCCAAGAAAGCGAAAATCCCAGTAATTCTGGATTTCGGGGAAGTTGTTCCCGGATATCAGTAAATAAACGGCCCACTTCAATATCCGATCGCACAGCCAAAGTTGCCCACACTATCTGATAGCCGAGACTGGTAATACCTACGGTGTACTCGTTGGGAAAAGCAAAAATAGTGGGGATAGCATCAGTATCGGGCGTTGCGGGGGCAAATAGTAAGCGTTCTTGAGCAAAGGGATTAGGAGTCACGGGCAAATTTAGTTTTAACAATAGGTCTGTTCTTATCTCATTTTAAGCCATTACCAAAGTCATTGTAGGGTGCGTCAGGGTTGAATGTGGCGACCACAAACTAAGAATCTCCCCCCTGACGCACCCTATCGTTAGTTAGCTGTTACATCCGTTACATCCGAAGAAAGCGAATCTGTTGGCGAACTTCCTTCTTGCTTCTTCAAATTTACTCTGAAATAGAATTGTGATCGTCCTGAGTTCTCGGAGTAGTCGGAGTAGGCGGTGCACTGTGAAAAGTTGCAATCAGCAAACAGATAATCCCAGCATTAATAAACACATCCGCCAGATTAAATACCGGGAACCGAATGAGCCGAAAATCGATAAAATCTACAACATGGCCCGAAACAAATCGATCGATCCCATTCCCCAGTGCTCCCCCCAAAATCAAACCGTAGCCAGCTTGTTCCCAGCGGTTAATTCGCGGCCCGAACCAAGCCAGCACAATCAATCCCACACTAACGCCCAAAGACAGCCAGCGCAACCAAATCGCCCCGCCATTGCTGAACAGACTAAAAGCGGCACCTGTATTAACAACATAAGTGAAGTGAAACACCCCGGGTAACAGCGGCTGCGTCTGCGGAGGAACCGTCAAGTCAAAATTTTGTACCACCCAAAACTTAGTCAGGTGGTCTAAAACTAAACTGATAACAGCAGCAATCCAAAACCAGGGATTTCTTTTAAAACGCATGAATTAAGCAATAGAAAATGGGGCATCGGGCATGAGAGAATTTACTCCAATCTCACTTGTCATTGCGATCAGAATGCAGTGCAGCAAAGCAATCCCAGCCGCAGCGAGATTAATCTCCCGTTTGGCAATGATAGTATAACCTTATTTTGGACACTTACCAGTTACCTCTTCCTTCTTCCTTCTTCCTCCTTCCTTCTTCCTGAAATCCGTTACATCCGTTACATCCGTTACATAATCCGTTGCCGAACTTCCTTCGCAATTAATAAAACATCAATCGGCGCAAAGTAAATGACAGCACTGCGATCGCACAAACTACCGCCAATTGTCCCGGCAGGGGATAAACCGAATATTTAAGAATCTCATCGAATAAAGGTGTTTTTTTTGCCGGAGGCAGCCAGTAAGTAAAAATTAGATAAGTTAAGCCGATCGCGTGAACAGTGAACAAACCGCACAAACAGCTAAAAGCCATAGATTCCAGCCGCGAAGCCACCTTAAAAGCCACCCAGCCGCACACCCAAGCACCAGGCACAAAACCCAGCAAATACCCAAAACTCGCTTCTTTGAGATAGCCGATGCCGCCGCCTTGAGAAAAAACTGGCCACAAAGTTAATCCTAATGCCAAATAAGCAATTTGCGAGAGAGCCGCAGCATTTTTTCCCCCCATGCAGCCTACTAGCAAAACGGCTCCAATTTGATAGGTAACACCTAAAGAGTACGCCTGAAGTCCTCGATCGTCCCACAACCCAATAGGAATTGTGACAGATGCAGGCAAAAAAGTGCCTCCTATCGTCAGAAGCAAACCAATAACAGCCCAGATTAGTTCAATAGGAGCAGGCATTATAGCAGAAGAAAGAAGGAAGACCGAAGTTGCAATCGACCGTTTATGTTTGTGCACTTAAGAACGTCCTAACCGTCAGGGCGGTTGCCATATCATCAAACAGCATTCGTCAGGATGTATTTGTCAGATGCAAGCTTCAATGCCCGCAGCTTTTAAATTCTTAATACTAGCACTACTGTCAAAATAACCACCATTGTATGGTTTTCTGGTTCTCAAGCCTCGATCTTGTGATAATTTAATGGGGAATTTTTCGCTATCGGGCGATCGACTGCTTGTTTCCGTAGCTATTTCTATGCCCTATATCTTATAGAGTCACACTTGTCAAGCTCATAAATAACATTAATAATATTAATTAATATTAAATTGCGATTAAGTGTAAAGATTCTTAACCTAACCTTTACTTTTGCGCGCTATGCTGATGCGGGAGACCCATATAACGATCGCAGATTTTTTATACCTATGCTTTTTCGTCTCAACTTGATTAATCCAAACCGTTTGACTACTGCAATTTCCGCTATGGCGATCGCCCTCAGTGTAGCAGCTTGCACCAGTCCCAGCACAAACACAAGCACCACCACCAGCCCCGGCGACACCGCAGCATCCCCCGGCGCTTCCCCCGTTGCAGCCACGGGCACCGCGGAAAACACCAAACTCGCCCTAGCCTCAGACGTAGCAATCACCGCAGCCGGCGCCTCATTCCCCGCCCCTCTGTACCAGCGTTGGTTTCAAGACTTCAACAAAATCAACCCCAAAGTACAAATTAACTATCAATCAGTAGGCAGCGGCGCCGGAGTCGAACAATTTACCAAAGGCACAGTAGACTTTGGGGCCAGCGACACCGGCATGAAAGACGACGAAATCGCCAAAGTTCCAGCAGACAAAGGCGTGATCTTGCTACCCATGACAGCCGGCAGTATCGTCATCGGCTACAACCTGCCAGACTTAACCGAACCATTGAAACTACCACGGGATGTTTACGCAGATATCTTCGCGGGTAAAATTACCAACTGGAACGATCCCAGAATTGCAGCCGCCAACCCGGCCGCTAAATTGCCAGACCAAGCCATCACCATCGTCCACCGTTCCGACGGTAGCGGTACCACCGCCGTCTTCACCAAACACCTGAGTGCCATCAGCCCCGACTGGAAAAGTGCAGTAGGCGACGGCAAAACAGTACAGTGGCCCGTAGGCGTAGGCGCAAAAGGCAACGAAGGCGTCACAGCCCAAATTCTGCAAACCGTAGGCAGCCTCGGCTACATAGAATACGGCTATGCCAAAAACAACAATGTCAAATTTGCATCTTTGGAAAACAAAGCAGGCAGCTTTGTCGCACCTACCGACGAATCAGCTTCTCAAGCTTTAGCAACTGTGCCGATGCCGGAAAACCTGCGAGCATTTATCGAAGACCCCGAAGGCGCTCAATCCTATCCAATTGTCACCTACACTTGGATGCTCGTCCCCAAAACAGTTACTGACCCCAACAAAGCCAAAACCATCGAGGCAATGGTTGAATACGGCTTAACTGAAGGTCAAAAAGTTAGTTCCGAATTGGGCTACGTTCCTCTGCCCCAAAGCGTTAAAGAAAAAGTAGCCGCGGCCGCTGACGGCATCAGCGCAGACTACAAGATTGAGGTTGCCAAATAGTAACTGTTGACTGTTGACTGTTGACTGTTGTCCGTTGTCAGAGGGAAAAAAGCCCTTCGGCATTGCGCGTGCGGGTAAAAATCAGGAAGAACGAAGAGAGATATTTCTGTGGGGCGGGTTTTACCAGAAATATTTGTTAAAAAGTCAGGGGATTAATAAATCCGCCCCTCTTCTATGTAACAATCGGTGCATCTGTGTAGGGGTGGGTTTGACCAGAAATACTTGTTGAAAAGTCAGGGAATTAATAAACCCGCCCCTCTTTGATTTTATTTATGGTCTTTCTTTCTGCTTCGTTCTAGCTTTTTCCGAAACAGGCTATTTTCGGCTACTATATATTTGGTTTTTTTTTCTATGATTTCAGATAATAACAGCGCTCGATCGCAGACCCGATCGCGCTCTGGGGCAGAAAAGTCCTTAGATCAAGGCTTTATCTGGCTCACGCGGATTTTGGGCATAGGAGTTGGTGTAATTTTGCTGGTAATCGCGCTCACCGTTGCTTATCGGGCTTTACCGGCGATTCAACAGTACGGTTTGGGCTTTCTGTTTGGCAGTAGCTGGAATCCGGTTAAAGAAGAGTACGGTGCGCTGCCGATGATTTACGGGACGATCGTCAGTTCGGCGATCGCGCTCCTAATTGCAGTACCATTAGGAGTAGGGACTGCCATTTTCTTGAGCGAGGACTTTCTGCCGCTACCAGTGCGTACAGCTTTAGTTTTTTTAGTAGAACTTTTAGCCGCCATTCCCAGCGTAGTCTACGGTTTGTGGGGAATTGCTGTATTGATTCCCATGATTACCACTCTCGGCAAGTTTCTCAACGGCACTTTCGGATGGCTGCCGATTTTTAGCACATCGCCAGTTGGGCCGGGAATGTTACCAGCCGGAGTAATTTTGGGAATCATGACTTTGCCCATTATTACTGCTATCTCCCGCGACTCTTTGGCAAGTCTCCCGCCCGAATTGCGGCAAGCATCTCTAGGTTTAGGAGCTACTCGCTGGACTACAATTTTTAGAGTGCTCGTACCGGCAGCTTTTTCCGGCATTGTCGGCGGAATTATGCTTGGGCTCGGTCGCGCCATGGGAGAAACAATGGCTGCAACTCTGTTAATTGGTAATTCCAATCAGTTAAGTCTTTCTGTGCTAGCTCCGGCAAATACTATTGCTTCTCTGATGGCAAATCAGTTTGCGGAAGCCTCCGGGTTGCAAGTAGCAGCTCTGATGTACACTGGGCTAATTCTGTTTATTATGACACTGATTGTTAATATTTTGGCAGAGTGGATTGTCTCTCAAGTAAGAGCGAAGTACAACTAGAAGTTTGCCGCCATTTCCTACATATTTTTAGTTTATGTCAAATAGCGTCTCCGATGAGAATTCTTTGGTATCGAAAACAGGCAGTTTAAAGAAGGTTAAAAACAGCCCGCAAGCGCTGTTTGGTCTGGGGATGACTGTACTGGCTGGAGCTAGTCTGGCCATCACTCTGCTGCCTTTGTTTGCAGTTCTTTCCTATGTCACCGTACAAGGTTTCAATCGCCTAAATTTAGACTTGTTTACCAAGCTGCCACCGCCGCCCGGACTATCGGGAGGCGGTATTGCTAATGCAATTCTCGGTACATTGATGACGGTGGGAATTGCTTCTTTAATTGCTGTTCCTTTTGGTGTATTGGCAGCAGTTTATTTGTCGGAGTTCAGCAGCGGCCAAGTAGCTCGCTGGGTACGCTTTGCTACTAATGTCCTCAGCGGCGTTCCTTCGATTATTGCCGGGGTATTTGCCTACGGTTTGTTCGTGGTAAATATGGGAGGTTTTTCGGCAATTGCAGGGGGTGCGGCGTTGGCTGTGCTGATGTTGCCCACGATTGTGCGGACTACTGACGAAGCTCTACAAATCGTCCCGCAAGATATTAGATGGGCGTCGGTTGGTGTGGGTGCTTCTAATTATCAGACGGTGTTGCAGGTGGTTTTGCCTGCGGCCATTCCAGCTATTTTAACGGGCGTGACGCTGGCAATTGCTCGCGCTGCTGGAGAAACTGCTCCTTTGATTTTTACGGCGCTGAATTCGCCTTTTTGGCCGGCAGGATTTGATAAGCCAACTCCGAGTCTTTCGGTTTTGGTGTACAACTTTGCAACGGTTCCTTTTAAGGCACAGAAAGAATTGGCTTGGGCGGCATCTTTGATTTTGGTGATAATGGTTTTGCTGACGAGTATTCTTTCTCGCTGGGCTACTCGCCAAAAAGTTTATTGAAGGAAGAAGATTCTTCGACTTGGCGAACGGGTAAAAAGAAGGAAGAAGGAAGATTTTCCTTATCTCCAACTTTCCCACTCTCATCTTCTCCTTATTTTGTAAAATTCGATTGGATACTTACCTGTATGATGATGGATTTAGACAAGCAAACGGAAACAGTTTTACGGACAGAAAATATCAATATTTTTTACGGCGCTTTTCACGCGGTTAAAAATGTTTCAATGGAGATTCCTAAAAATCGCATTACTGCCTTGATTGGGCCGTCTGGCTGCGGTAAAAGTACAATTCTGCGATGTTTTAACCGGCTCAACGATTTAGTGAGCGGTTTTCGTTTAGAGGGTAGAATTGATTACCACGGTCAAAATCTTTACGATCCTGATATTGATGCTGTGGCGGTGCGCCGCAAGATTGGGATGGTGTTTCAAAAGCCGAATCCTTTCCCGAAATCGATTTATGACAATATTGCTTACGGTGCGAGGGTAAACAATTATAAGGGAGATATGGATGAGCTGGTGGAAAAATCGCTCAGCCAAGCTTATTTGTGGGATGAGGTGAAGGATAAGTTGAAGCAAAGCGGTTTTTCTCTTTCGGGTGGCCAGCAGCAGCGTTTGTGTATTGCTAGGGCGATCGCGATTAATCCTGATGTAGTGTTAATGGATGAACCTTGCGCTTCTCTTGACCCGATTTCTACGATTAAGATTGAGGAGTTGATGCGGGAACTCAAGGAGAAGTATACGATTGTGATCGTTACTCACAATATGCAGCAGGCTTCTCGGGTTTCTGACCTGACTGCTTTTTTCAATGCTAAACTTTCTGACGATGGGAAGCGGTTTGGCTATCTTGTGGAGTGTGATAAGACTGAGGTAATTTTCCAAAGTCCGAAGGAAGAGTCTACTTTAGATTATGTGAGTGGCCGTTTTGGTTGATTACCCGACAGGTTGAAACAATCGGGCTACACAAACTCTCGTCCCTCTCTAAGGGATGAAAAGAATTTAATTTGCTGAGTATGGTAACGACAAAAAAAACTGCGTAAAAGTTTTGTCAATTTAGAATCCCGCTTTCTTGGAGAAAGCGGGATTCTGGATTTTATGATTAAAAGCTCGATCGTACTTTTTGCAGATATAAGCCGCTGATTTTTGTGAAGAAATGCTCGAAGAGTTCACATATTCTTCATCCAATGCTTGAACAGGTTTTCTTTAACCATGTTTTGCCGCATAACTTCGAGCAAGTATTCCTGAGCTTGGTCTTGGCTTAACCTTTTTACTTCTTCGCGCAGCACTTGAAGTTTGAACTGCTGTTCCATGCTGAGGCTGGTTGTAGGCATATCCATAAATCGCTCCTCCAGTTTGCTGAGATTGATGCGAAATTGATCGGAATGACGTTTCGCAGGATTTGTTGTGTCTCCTACATTGTAAACTATCATAACATTCACTTGACAATATGTCCAAAGTAGACATTTTGAGACTAATTTGTGTAGCAAAAGTACATCTAAGTGGGGGGAGCTCTATCATAAAAAGGCGTCAACACCGGGAAGCATAAGCCAAAGGAGCTAGTTCGTATGGATGCAATGGAGTTTTTTCAAAGCAGTGCTGGGGAGTGGCGTTCTCAGCGCAGCACTCACCACCTCGCTTTCCGCCAAGCGGAGATTGGGGATTCAAATATTCAGGTAACAGCCCTAGCTGGCGATGACGCTAGAGTCGCGGAGATTTGCAAGATGCACGAAGTAGATCCGAGCCGGGCTGCTGGGGGGGCTTTTGTGACATGGCACGGCTCGATGGCGTGGGATAAGGATGATGAGAATCATAAAGGGTCTACGGTGTTCGCGATCGTCCCCGATCCTGAAAATCCCCGGCAGGGCTTGATGTTGCGCGAACGAGGCTATGCGGAAATTGTGCCTGTGGCTGGCCGTTTTGAGATGGATGATGAGGATGGGCTGCTGCTGATTACGGAATACGAGACGATGAGTTCGATCGAGCGTTTCTGGTTTGCTAATCCGAACGTGCGGATGCGGACGAGTACCGTAAAGCGCTTTGGCGGTTTCAGCACTTCGACTTTTTGTACCGAAATTCGGGTGCAACCCGACTCGGATGCAACATCAGAAGCAGCAGGAGATCAAGTACCCGCCAGCGAGTTTTATTCGGCTCTGGGCTGGTAATTTGTAAGCTCGTTCCCCAGCTCTTAAGCTCGTTCCCCCAGCTTTGCCTGGGAAAGCCTGGCAGGAGCCGTTTGCCTCCTGTTTGACGAGGCAGAGCCTCGCCGAGCGGGGTTCCTGCCCGTTTCCGGGGAACGAGCCTTCTTTCTGCATAAGTTCCCTCTCCCCTCTTCCCTCTCCCCTCTTCCTTCTTCCCTCTTCCTTCCCCAAAGTCAACAAATGTTACAGATTGTTGCAAAAATTCAGGAAAATCAGATTTAGATTGCGGGAATCCCCTAATCTGTATGTTGGTTAGTTGTATCCGTTATGCTGGCAGCTCACGGTGTCAACTATTTCTGAAATTTGAGATAACGGAGATTTTAACGTGGCGCTTCCTTTATTAAGCTACGCCCCCAAGAGCCAAAACCAGCGCGTTGCTGGTTTTGAAGTGGGGAGCGACGAGCAGCCGAGAATTTTCACAACTGAAAATGTGCTCTCGTCTGGAGACATGGAAAATTTGATTTGGGCTGGATATCGCCAGATTTACAGCGAACACCAAATCCTCAAGAGCAACCGCCAAAAGTCTTTGGAGTCGCAACTCAAGTTCGGCCAAATTACTGTGCGGGACTTTATTCGCGGTTTGGCGACTTCTTCTCCTTTCTTGGAGCGGAATTATCAAACTAACAGCAATTACCGGTTTGTGGAAATGTGCGTGCAGCGCGTTTTGGGCCGGGATGTGTACAGCGAGCGCGAAAAGATTGCTTGGTCGATCGTGGTAGCAAATAAGGGGCCTCAAGGCTTTATTGACGAGTTGGTCAATAGCGAAGAGTACCTGGATAAGTTCGGCTACGATACCGTACCTTACCAGCAGCGCCGAATTTTGCCTCAGCGAGTTGGAGGGGACACTCCTTTCAACTTGAAAACGCCGCGCTATAGCGAATACCACCGTTCGCAGCTTGGCTTCCCGCAAATCATCTGGCAGACTGGCGTGCGCCGTTTTGTTCCTCAAGAGCAGCAACCGAAGGCTGGCGATCCGTCGAACTATTTGGGTATGGCGCGCAATATGCCCCTGCCTGCTACTCCGCCGCAGCGCGTGCCTCTAGCTAATATCAATATCGATACGATGGTTCCCCGTCGCCGGTAATTGATGCTGCCCTGATGCGATTATTTGTGTCGGGCCGACTGAATCGATCGGCTTTTAGGCTGAGAGAGTTTTGAGTCTTGAGTTTTGAGGTTTGAGTTTTTTGCTAAACTTGGAATCCAAAACTCGGGACTCATAATTTTTTGTCATTAGGAAGAAGGAAGAGGGAAGTTCGGCAACGGATTGTGTAACGGATGTAACGGATGTAACGGATGTCAGTCCGATGGAAGTCGGAAGAGGGAAGAAGGAAGAAGGAAGAGGGAAGAGGGAACAGGGAAGAGGGAACAGGGAAGAAAAATAATTCGACCTTTTCTCATTGTCAACTCTAAGTGCATAGGTGCATTTATGCAGCCGCAATATAACGAAGATGCTGGACAACCATTGCGCCGCCATGCTAAACAGCTTCGTGCCAAAGCCTTATACAGGTACGGTGCCGCGACAGGGCTAGTGTTTTTGCCACTGCTGGTATACGCGGTAGCACCTTTTGCTCCTTTATTTTTGGTCGCGGCTCTTGTGATAGGGGCATTAATCGCCCTTCCGTTAATTGAGGACGGGAAAACGTTTTGGAAGTCGTCTCAGAGATTTGACCAAGGGGCCTGTGGTGAAGAAAAGATTCAGCAAGTTTTGGAGTCCCTAATCCAATCTGGATGGATAGCTGAGTACAACTTAAGATTGCCGGAAGTAGGCGATATCGATGTGTGGCTGCGATCGCCTAAAGGGGTCAATTTTATCCTTGATGTGAAGTCTCACTCAACCGTAGTTCTGTTGGATGGGGATGTGCTCAAGCGTCTATCTTACGGGAAATTGAGAGATTTTGAGAAAGACTTTCTGGCACAGATTGCCAAAGAAGTCACAGCTATCAAAAAAGCTAAGAAGTTAACCAAGGTCACTCCAGTAGTTGTATTTAGCGATGCCAAGGTGAGTTTTAGCAACACAAAGAAGATTAGGGGTGCTTACGTCATGGAACTGGGCAATCTGGTGTCAGGGTTGCAAGAACTCGATCGCACCTAGAGGAGTAGATAAGATTGGGAGAAATGAGAGCAACGGCTACATTGATATGTTTGACATCAACAAATTTGCACAGACCCGTAACATCCCAGACTTGTACTAGCATCTAAGTGATACTGGTGCTATTAAAAAAATTTAAGGTAGAAACAATATCCTAGAGGGAATGTTGAACAAAGCAATCAAGGTAGATAAAATTCTCAACGCCTGATGGCGACTTTCCCTAAAAGCTTTGCTGACTGCTATACCAACTATCAAATATTAGCCCGCAACCGCAATATTTTTAGCAGGGTGTTGAATTGATCGGGCAAAGGTGCGATCGCCTCTATTAATTCTCCTGTTACGGGATGCTGCAATGTCAGCCGCCATGCGTGGAGGGCTTGTCCGGTTAAATTGACGCCGATCGAACGGTTGGAACTGTACATCGGGTCGCCGACAATGGGATGTTTTATTTCGGCTGTATGCACGCGAATTTGATGGGTGCGGCCTGTTTCTAATTGATAGTGCATTAAGCAATAGTTACCAATTCTTTCTTTGATTGTCCAGTGAGTAACTGCGGGGCGACCGCCTTTTTCTACTGGTACTACCGCCATTTTTTTGCGGTCTGTGGGATGCCGTCCGATGGGTAGGTCTATTGTGCCTGTTTCGGTGTTGGGAGCGCCGTAAACTATGCCTAAATATTCGCGGCGGGCGGTTTTGGCTTTCAGTTGGGCTTGCAGGTGTTGGTGCGCGATGTCGGTTTTGGCGATCGCGATCGCACCTGTTGTATCTTTGTCTAATCGGTGCACGATTCCCGGTCGCTGAACTCCGCCTATTTCTGCTAGGGGACAGTGGGCTAAGAGGGCGTTGACTAATGTACCGTCTTGGTGTCCGGCGGCTGGGTGGACGACTAATCCGGCTGGTTTGTTGATAATAATTAGGCTGTCATCTTCGTAGAGAATGTCGAGGGGAATTGATTCCGGCTGCAAGGAAGTGGGCTGGGTTTCGGGTAAAGTGAGGTGGATGCGATCGCCCGTTTTTACTGAGATTTTTTTCGAGGTGCAGGTTTCGTCGTTGACTTTGACGTTGCCTTGTGATATGAGAGTTTGGATTCGCGATCGGGATAAGTCCGGTATCTGGTTTGACAGCCAAATATCTAATCGCTGATTGACATTACTGCGATCGAATTCCTCTGTATTTTCTACTGTGTAAATCTGTGCCGCAGTGTCTGTTTCTATCATTTACTTTTTACTATTTTTTGCCAATTGTGTAAAGCAAATATCTTCATCATAACATCTGTGAGTTAGTTCGCGATCGCACGGGCAACGAGAAACCGGGTTTTTTCACCGCAATACTTCGTTTCTGCCCGCAGACTGGGTAAAAAACCCGGTTTCTTTGATCGGAGTGGTTAAGTCGTTTGAGTATAATCGTCAATTCTATCGACAATTATCGCAGTGGCCGCAGCGCATTGATTTAGCTTCCTTGGCAAACCCAAAAGCTTGCAGCAAAAATTGCCACCTGCACTCGCGATGTTTGAGATATTTAGCCATTTCTTCCGCTGCGGTAAAACTTAACTTTTCTGATTTTTGCTGTGGAGATTTATCGATCGCATAATTAAAAGGATCTTGCCATGTTAATTGTCCGCTGCTGTGCAAGATTGAAAGGGCGATCGCACTTTCGGGAAATTCGCGGGAAACTGCTTCTATATCGCCTTTAACTGGCAGTTTTTTGGCTAATTGCTGAGCTTCTCGATATTGCGATCGCAATTTATCTTGAAAAAATTCCTTTCTTTGTTTATCTTCGGGATAAAGCAAACCCGTCGGTTCGCTAATCAATGTCAGGGCGATCGCCGATTTGCCGTCGCGTCCGCCTCTACCAATTTCCTGAATGTATTCCGATAAGAGCAAAGGTGCTTGAAAGTGAACAACCCACCGGACATCTGGCTTGTTAATTCCCATCCCGAATGCTGACGTGCAAGTCACGAATTTAATATCATTGTTCAGCCAAGCTGTTTCTATTTTTCGTCGTGATTCTGGACTCAAACCTGCATGATATGCTGCTGTTTCATAACCTGCGGCGTCCAACAAATCCGCCAAATTTTCGCTATCTTTTCGGGTGCGGACATAGACTAAACCTGCTTGTTTTTGTCGCTCTTTGATAAAATTTAATAATTGCTGCTTGCGTCCTCTCGGCGTCCAGACAGTCTGCACTTGCAGGTGCAGGTTAGAACGGTAGGGAGTTAGCAGAAATGCTTCGGGTTCTTGCAGTTGCAAGACATTTTTGATTTTCTGCTGTGCTTCCGGGTTGGCGGTAGCGGTGAAAGCGGCGATCGCAATTTTACTATTTGCTGGTTTAGCTTTCAACAAAGCCGGCCGCACTGTTCCCAAACGGCGGTAAGCTGGTCGAAAAGTATCGCCCCATTGTACTAAACAGTGAGCTTCATCTAATATTAAACCGTTGATTTGGATCTGCGGCTGACTGATAATTTCCCAAACTGGTTTGCTGAGTAACGTTTCGGGAGACAGGTACAGCAATCTTAATTTGTTTTGTTGCAGCGATTGCATAGTTTGTCGGCGCTGCGCTGTTGGCAATTGACTGTGGAGGAGGGAAGCAGGAAGATTGCGATCGCGCAATTCTTGCACTTGATTTTCCATCAGTGCGACTAACGGCGAAACTACCAAAGTTAACCCTGTTTGCAACAAAGCTGGCAGTTGAAAGCAGATTGATTTGCCACCACCTGTCGGCATAATTATAATTGTATCTTTTCCGGCTAATAAACTACCGACGATTTCTCCTTGGGGTGGTCGAAAGTCGTCGTATCCCCAGATTTTTTGGAAGGCGGCGCGGGCTTGATTTAATGATGTTGGTTCGGGTTGGTATTTCATTTGATTTATTCCCAAATCAGACGTAATGTGAGCAGTGCGTGTCCTACATAATTAAATTTTGTGTAAGTCTTGATGTACCAATAAACCAGGTGGCTGGTTTTATAGTATGCAAGTATCGAGCAGAATAACTGTTAATTTAATAACAGTTAATAATTTTACTTTTTGAATTATGAACGCAAACACGTTAAGCGAAGTTTTCAGCTATCGGCAAAAGACTTATGATCTTTTCGATACCGTATGTCTAGCAGAAGCAGTGCATGAAGATGGTTTTGCGCTGATTCCTGGTGTACTCAGTCAGTCGGAAGTGGCGCAAACAAAGGAAGCACTCGATCGCCTGCAACCCTTTGGACTCGATGGTAGCAGTTGGAGTGAATTGAACCAGCATTTTAAGTGCGTTTTTAATCGCGATCGGCTGTGGCTTTCCTATGTCGATCGACCGGGTATAATTGAGTTAGCCGAAGCATTAATGGGCAGCGATTGCCACATTATCGGCATGACTGCGTGGAAAAGCGGGCCCGGTTATGATGGTTGGCGCGTCCACGTCGATCAGGTGTTTGTACCCGTGCCCGAAAGCGTGTTTGCCGATCGCACTTTTCAACTCCCGGTATTGATTGGCACGGCTCATTTTTATCTCAGCGATGTCACAGAAGAGCTCTGTCCTACCTATATTATTCCCGGCAGTCATAAATCTGGTCGCAAACCCGATCGCGGGGAAGAAACTTGGAACGGACACTCCCCAGAACCAGTTTTGTGCAAAGCAGGAGATGTGCTGTTTTTCCGCAGTGAAATTTGGCACTCCGGCGGCAAAAATACGACAACAGATGGAACTCGCTACTTACTGCAAGTGCATTATTCCCATCGCAACATCGCGCAGAAATTTTCGCCTTGGCCGTGGCAGTTTAACCCCGAAATTATCGCTACAGCTACAGAACGGCAACTGCGGCTTTTAGGCAAACATCCTGAGTCAGATTACGGTTAAGATAAATTATGAATTTTGTTTGAGGCGCGATCGATAAATAAACGGGAAATGTCATATTTATTTAAGAGTTGGAGTTTTGGATTTGAGATTACGATCAATTCTAGAGGCTGGTAAATCTCCGAATATCTTGAGCAATCCAAAATCCAAAATCCAAAATCTAAAATCGCCTAAGATTGACCGTCCCGGCGGCCGAGCTCGTACACGCCGCCACCAATACAGGCGATCGTACCCATAGATACCGCCCAACCAGTGCCCAGAGACAATTCGACCCCCCAATTGCACAATCCGCCCACAATCAAAAAGGGCAGAATGCTCAACAGCGAAGCGTAAAAGGCATTTTGAGCTTCTCTCGCTTGGCGGGTTCTTTCAAACTCGGCTTCCGAGGTGTAGAGGGATCTCTCGGCAAAATTCATCCAGCGGTTGAGTTGCAGGATTACCCATTCTGTAAGGGGCGACAGGCCCCAGTACAGGGCCAAAGACCACAAGGACGCACCGGCGATCGCAGTTGCGTCTATGGCAAAACTAAACGGAAAAATTTCAGTAAGCATTGCTTGATGTTTGTGATGAATTTGAGATTTTGGATGTTATCCAAAATCTCCGAACTTAACTATAGTGTCAAGCAAAAGCTCGATCGAATTCAACCGCAGCAGCAATTCCTCGGCCAATTTTTTTTTATCACCCCTGGGCATTTACCCGGAAGCCTTGACACGGGTTTTGGATGGAGTAAGATACACGTTGTTGATAAACTGATTCGCGATCGCGGGTAGAGCTCAAAGCCAATCTTGCAGCGAATTGGCATAATTTACATCTTGCACCCTTCTGAGAAACGGGCAAGATGCCCGTTCCACAAAGAATGATTTTTTTGTGGGGGGGGCCGGAAAGCCCGCCCCTGAAAGCTTTATTGACAAGGGTGCAAGATGTGAGCCTAAAAGACAACGCAAACTCGCACACACATTTAACTTTGAGCCGTGAAAAAAATCCTGCAAGACTCTAGAGGCCCGCTGACGGCAAAACGCTTTTTTCGTCTCAGACATATGCTGCTGCTGGCACTTTCGATCGGCATTGTGTTGATCAGCCCTTATTTGCAGCAGCAGGTGGTCAAAGCTCAGTCAGGCTTACCAAGCAGAGTAGCGACGGGTAATTTGTGGCAAGAAGCTTCTTTTCCAGTCGAAAACTTTGAAACATACACTTCCGCCTTCGGCCCCCGTGGCGGGGATTTTCATTACGGTTTGGACTTGGCCGCCCCGGAAGGCAGCTATATCCGCAATTGGTGGGGCGGGCAAATTGTGGAAGTTTGGGAAGATGGCCGGTGCGGCACTGGTATGGTGGTGCGATCGGGAAATTGGGAACACATCTACTGTCACCTCAGAGGCCGAGTGCTAACGGCTAACGGCGGGCGTTATTATACCGATCGCGAAGGTACCGTGCAAATTTGGCAAGGTCAAACAGTGCCTGCGGGTGCGAGAATTGCCAGAGTTGGGATGACGGGCCGCACGAGTGGGCCTCACTTGCACTGGGGATTGAAGTACGGCGGCCGCTGGGTAGACCCGGCTTTGGTACTCCGGGAAATGTACGCGCAACAATCTTAATTAGTCATTAGTCATTAGTCATTAGTCATTAGTCATTAGTCATTAGTCATT
This sequence comes from Microcoleus sp. B3-D7, assembly GCF_036705305.1. Classification (NCBI taxonomy): domain Bacteria; kingdom Bacillati; phylum Cyanobacteriota; class Cyanophyceae; order Oscillatoriales; family Microcoleaceae; genus Microcoleus; species Microcoleus sp. B3-D7. The sequence goes on from NZ_JAUBUE010000029.1 coordinate 44,163, forward strand.
AGTCATTAGTTAGTAGCCATTTTTCTTGGTTTGTAGTAAGGACTAAAGTCCTGATTTTTTCGAGAATGAGGAATAAAGTCCTCACTACAAACTTGAATAACTAATGACTAATGACTCTTTACGTTGGTGCCAACTCTTTTTTGGTCAACTCGGTGTACCGCTCGACAATTTGGCGGAATTCATCGCCGTCGATCGTTTCTTCATCCAACAGCGCTTCGACAAGTTTGTCTACCAAAGCGCGGTTTTCGCGGATAATTCGGCGAGCTTCTTCGTAGCACTCAAAGGCAATTTCCCGGACTTGCCGATCGATCTTAATTGCCATGTCTTCGGAATACTCGGATCGCGAATTCCAATTCTGGCCTAAAAACACCTCATTGTTCGGACTTTCCAAAGCCACAGGCCCCAAATCCGACATTCCATAAAGCGTTACCATCTCCCTCGCGAGACTGCTAACTTTTTTGAGATCGCTACCGGCACCGGTGTCGATTTCAGCATCGCCATAAATTTCTGCTTCCGCCGCCCGTCCCCCCAAAGCTACTTTAATTCGGTTTAACAGCAAAGCCCGACTCCTCAAACCTTCGCTGTCGAGCATTTCGTCGTCAAGCACAAAGCTAGTAAAGCCTTCGACCCCGCCGGAACGCGGAATAATCGTTACTTTTTCAACCGGGTCGGCATTTTTGAGCATGGTCGCGACTAGGGCGTGTCCGACTTCGTGGTATGCTGTCATCCACTTTTTCTTGCTGTCGAGCAGCGGGTTGAGGGTAAGCCCGATCGTGATCCGGTCGATCGCGTCGTGAACTTCTAAGTTAGTAATCGTGTCTTTGCGACGCCTCGCGGTAAGAATTGCTGCTTCGTTGAGCAAGTTTGCCAAGTCGGCGCCGGAAAAGCCGGGAGTGCGGCGGGCGATCGTGTCTAGGGCAACTTCTGGGTCGAGTTTTTTGTTGCGTGCGTGAACTTGCAAAATCCCCAAACGCCCTTTGTAACTGGGTAAATCTACCGTTACTTGGCGATCGAACCTGCCGGGCCGCAGCAGGGCGGTATCGAGTACGTCGGGCCGGTTAGTAGCTGCAATCACAATCACGCCACTGTTACCCTCAAAGCCGTCCATTTCTGTCAGCAACTGGTTGAGAGTTTGTTCGCGTTCGTCGTTGCCGCCGCCGATACCAGCGCCGCGCTGCCTTCCTACGGCGTCTATTTCGTCGATGAAGACGATGCAGGGGGCATTTTCTTTAGCTTTGCGGAACAAGTCGCGGACGCGGGAGGCGCCAACTCCGACAAACATTTCGACAAATTCGGAACCCGAGATACTGAAGAAGGGGACTGCTGCTTCGCCTGCGATGGCTTTTGCCAGCATTGTTTTGCCGGTTCCCGGAGGCCCGATTAACAGAACTCCTCTGGGAATTTTGGCGCCGATGGCGTTGAAGCGTTCGGGTTTTTTGAGGAAAGTTACGACTTCTTGCAGTTCTTCTTTAGCTTCTTCGATGCCTGCTACGTCGTCGAACATCACGCCGGTTTTGGCTTCCATTTGGAAACGGGCTCTGGATTTGCCGAAGTTCATGGCATTTCCTTGAGATTGGGTCGATCGGCGCAGGATTGCCATCAGCACTGCCAACACTGCAAAAATCACTAGCAAGTTTACTACTAAACTGACTGCGGCGGCGTTGTCGGCTGTTTGTTTGACTTCAAAGTCAATCTTTTTGGCGCGGATTTGCGAGTACAGTTCTCGGTTGTTGTAGTCGAACAGACTAACTGATTGGGTTTGATCGCTTTTTTGATTTTTTAGCCTAACCTTGGCAGTTTTTTGAGTTTCGTCTACTTCGACTCTACTGACTTGCCCTTTTTCTATGTTGTCGATCAGTTGGCTGTAACTCATGGTGTTTGGCGCGCTCTCGGCAAACACCGGGGTCGAGAGCAATATTCCTTGAGAAATCACCAAACTGCCCAGGATGCGCCAAAGATTCCGTCCTGGAATTGATTTTTTAGGATTCTGGCTCGATTTGTCTTTGTTTTCAGCTAGATGCCCCAGCCATGCGTGTTTCCAAGAATTTTTCATATTGCTTTGCCCAAGGTTGAAGACTGCCAAGATTGACCGCTTGTGGTTTGCTACGTTCATTTATTTTAACAAGATGGCGGGTGTTGGATGGGTTTATCTCTCGCGGGCATCTTAAGAAACCCCTCAAAATAGTGGCTTGTGAACGCTCCGAGTCTGTTTTCCCTGACCGGGCTTATGAGCACTCACCCCTCCTACCCATAACCTTCTATTCTTCCTTCTATTTTCTACATCGGAAACTTTACTTGACAGTTGCCGATCGAACTTGCTATGTTAATCATACTCGTAATGAGTACGCTTTAGGAAAGCAGTTTTTGTTTTTAAGCTTTATGGTAAAAATTGTCGGCATTGGTGGAAGTTTGCGGGCTGGCTCCTACAGCCAGTTAGCGTTGAAGGTGGCAGCAGAACGGGCGCAAGCCCTGGGCGCGGAAATTGAAATATTCGATTTGCGATCGCTCAAGCTGCCATTCTGCAATGGTGAGAATGATTATATCGATTACCCCGATGTGGAAAAGCTGCAGAATGCGGTTAAGCAAGCCGACGGCTTGATTTTGGCAACGCCGGAGTATCACGGCAGCATCAGCGGTGCTCTCAAAAATGCCCTGGATTTGATGAGTTTTGAGCATTTGGACGGGAAAGTTGCGGGTTCGATCAGCGTTTTGGGAGGGCAAGTTAACAGCAACGCACTCAACGATTTGCGCGTGATTTTGAGATGGGTACACGCTTGGGTAATTCCCGAACAAATTGCGATCGGACAAGCTTGGAAAGCTTTTAGTCCGGATGGTAAATTGTTGGATGAAAAACTGTCTGAAAGGTTCGACGAATTTGCTCGGAGTTTGGTAGAAAATACGCGGAAGTTGCGAGGAATTTCGTAATTTTATCTCATGACAAATGCAGTCCGGGACGCAACTGGCCTATTCTTCGGATGCGTCAGTTGCAATAATTGCTCAATTTGAAGAGGTTTTGTCTCTAGTAGAGCAGCCGACAAGCTGTAATGTTAACAGTTAACAGTCAACAGTCAACAGAGTTAAAATGGCATATCGATCATGTCTCCGAAAGGATGGGGTACGTCGATCGGCATTCTTCCGGGTTTTGACTCATATTTGTCTATCCACTTTTTGGCCAATTCCAAAGCTTCCTCCTCAGTCTTGGCATTTTGGACGGCGACGTGGCGGTTGCCGCGGCTATCCCAAACCTCGACGTAGAAAACTTTCTGGGATTGAATAATCCAACCTTTATAAGTGTCTGCTGGTTCCATAGTTAGAATCCTAAAATAATCGGGCGGGGAGTTCCACGGGCGAGCTAATTGTAAATATTGCCCTGCATAAAATGAATTTTACGGGGGTTTCTATAGTATTTTTGGAAAAAAGTCAGTTTTACGGTTAACCTCATGACCCGACTCCTGAAGCAATTATTTAACTGGAGAAAATATCTCCAACCTTTGGCGGCGACGATCGCGATCGCCCTAATCGCATCCCAGATGGCGGTATTGCCGGCATTGGCGACTGGCGTTTACGAAATGCCCGTGTTGTCGGCGGGCGATCGAACTTGGGTGTTCGACAAAGGCGACGTGCTCAGCCGCAGCAGCGAAAGCAATATCAGCAGCGTGCTCGACAACCTGGAAAACAAAACAGGGAAACAAGTCCGATTTGTCACCATCCACCGCTTAGACTACGGCGAAACGACTGCCACTTTCACCGACCAACTGTTTGAACAGTGGTTTCCCGCAAAAGAAGACCAGACTAATCAAATTTTACTCGTTCTCGACACTGTTACCAACAGCGCGGCAATTCGCACCGGGGAAGGGGTTAAGTCCCTGCTAACCGATGAAATTGCCCAGAGTGTAGCTGGGGAAACCGTGCAAGTCCCGCTGCGGGAAGCGAATAAATACAACGAGGCATTTGCGGCTGCAAGTACGCGCATTGCAACTGTTTTGTCGGGCGAACCCGATCCGGGTCCTCCTGAAGTTGTTGACAACATTCAAGTTGAAGGCACGTTTAAAAAAGCTGAAGAAACAGATCAAGGCAATGCCACAGTTGTTGTGGTTGTGCTGTTGGTGTTGGCGACAGTGATTCCGATGGTGACTTATTTCTGGTATCAAGGTTTTTCGTGATCGGGTGCTGACAAATTCGATCGGTTGCCGTTTTGTCAAGAAATTAAGGCAGGGCTGCACTAATCTTGAACGTATTCTCGATCGCTCAACAATGCAATTTCTGCCCGTACAAATTCCCGTCCCAGATAAGCCGCGTGATCTAACATTGTCACCGGACAGGGGCGGGTTTCTTCTAGGATTTTGACGCAAAGTTCTTTGGCGGTTCTGCCGGTAAAAAGTGTGGCCTCAGTGCGTTCTACTTTGCCACGGGCGGGGATGGGTTTGCCAGTTTCCGGATCGACGGCGAGGCCTCGATCGTCGATGATGTTGGTGAAATGTTTGGCACAAATTAAGCTGGTTTCGCGATCGAGATAGATGATGAAGTAGCCGCCTGGATCTAGGTCGATGTGGCGTTTGGATAGCTTGTCATCAATGGCGGTGAGATTTTCTAAGGTTTGACTCATGGTTGGTGAAAGGAAGTAAACAATAGCTATATTTTTTTTGCTATTTCTAGTTTAGTCGGCTGCGGGACAAGTTTGGCAGGTTGGTTGGTTGAATGCGGGGGGAAATTTCGGGTGATCGACAATTCCTGCAATTTGCCGATCGCTCCTATGCTACAGTCGATCGGACTGGACAGATAAATTGATGAGTAAACTTAAGACGCGATCGCTGTTAGAACCCAGACTTTTTCAAGAATTCGGGGTTCTGGATATTGTGTTTTCTTAGCCGTTGCTCACTTATCTAGGATGCAAAATCGGTTATTATTGTATAGATGATTTGTTTGTGTTAAAGCTGAGCAAAAATGAAATTTATAGATTTGTTTTCAGGAATAGGAGGTTTCAGACAAGGGTTTGAAAAAAACGGCTTTAAATGCGTTTTTTCCTGCGAAATTAACAGCAAATGCCGACTAGTTTACACGGAAAATTTCGGTGAGGTTCCTTTTGGAGATATCAGTAAAATTAATCCCGTCGAGTTAGAAGAATTTGATATTTTAGTCGCCGGGTTTCCGTGCCAACCTTTTAGCATCTGCGGCAAAAAGCTGGGTTTTGAAGATACTAGGGGGACGTTATTTTTCGAGATTTGTAAAATTATCAAAATCAAGCAGCCTAAAGTTATCGTTCTCGAAAATGTCAAGCACTTAATCCATCATGACAAGGGAAATACCTTAAAAGTAATTATTGCCAGCCTTGAAGATTTGGGATACAGCGTGAATTACAAAATGCTGAATGCTAAAGACTTTGGAATTCCTCAACATCGTGAAAGAATATTCATTATTGCAACTAAAGGTAAAAATTTTAATTTTTCTCGACTTAAAAGCAAGTTTCCTCCGCAACTCAGGGAATTTCTAGACGAGACAGGGGATTTTGAAATATTGGACAAATCAGAGTATACTTTAATTGAGTCTCCGAGAAAGCAAGATTCGGGACTTTTGTTTGTAGGTTACAGAAATAAAGGTACTTGGAAAACTGGCGTGAGGCCGAATACAGAACATTTATCGAGAGTTCACAGACAGCCTAATCGCATTTATTCGGTAGATGGAGTGCATCCGACTATTCCTTCGCAAGAAACATCTGGCAGGTTTTTTATCTACATTCCTGAGCAAGATATGGTAAGAAAGTTGACGCTGAAGGAATGTTACCGCCTTATGGGTTTTCCTGAAGATTTTAAGAGTTATCCGAGCGCGGGGGAAAGTTACAAGCAAATTGGGAATTCGGTTTGTGTGCCGGTTGTGGAGGCGATCGCGCAAGAAATAGTAAGTCAAAATTTATTGTATGATGAAATGAAGGGATTGCCAAGAGAAATAAATGAATATTTACAGGTTGCTCTTTTCTAACAGCACTTACGCAAGTGTGCCACTCCCATCGACTTGTAAGGTGCGTCAGACGGGTGTAGAGAGCGACAATCGAGGATTTTGGTTCTGACGCACCCTACTAATACAGGACTAATATTAAATTCCTTAATGCGATCGCCAGTTTCATTTTAACACAGCCTCATGCTGTGAAATTTGCACTCAAAACTTTGATCGTTGACTGTTGATCGATATTTGCAATGACACAGCAGTGCCGTGTCCAAATCCGAATATATTTGTAGGGAGACAGGAGTGCTGTGTCCGCGATATTTGCAAGGACACGGCAGTGCCGTATCCCTACCGAAAACTCTAATTAATGAAATTTTTAAGCTTGTAGTTGGGATTCAGAGTCTGCCGGCGCTGAAGCGCAACTACAAACCTCGATTAGGCGGGAACTTGGATTTTTTCGGTACCGGCAAGTTCAAAGGCTGCGTGAATTGCTTTCAAAGCAGTTACTCCTTGTCCTTCATCCACAACGCAGCTAATTTTAATCTCGGAAGTGGCAATCATTTGAATGTTGATTTGCTGGCGGGAAAGCGCTTCAAACATCTTTGCCGCTACTCCCGGATGCGCTACCATCCCGGAACCGACAACGCTAACTTTGGCGATTTGTGTATCGACTGCGACTTCGCCCCATCCAAATTCGGGGGCGGCTTTTTCGAGGGCGTTTTTAGCAGCTTCTGCGTCAATTTGTGCTACGGTAAATGCAATGTCGCGAGTTAATATGCCGTCAATATTGTGACAGCGCTGCGACTGAATGATCGTGTCTACACTGATATTTTCCTCGGCTAAAAGTCCAAACAGTTTTGCTGCTACTCCGGGTCGATCGGGCAATTGGCGAATTGCTAGACGCGCTTGATTGAGATCCAACGCAACGGCGCGGACTGCAGGCGGTTTGTGGGAGGATGAACGCAGCCCAATAGGGGAGTTGGCAACATCAAATGTTTTGCAGAGTTCGGCAACAGCCCGATCGCAATCTTCAGCATCGATTGCACAACTAACTTTAACCTCTGATGTAGAAATCATTTGAATGTTAATTCCCGCATCCGCTAAAGTCTTAAACATCTGCGCCGCTACCCTCGGACGACCGATCATTCCCGCACCCGCAATGCTAACTTTAGCTATTGGCCGCTCTTCTGCTTTCACTTCCGGTTCTCCCAATTCGGGGCGAGAATTCTTGCCGAGGGCGGGGATAATTGCATCTGCAACGGCGGCGGCTTGTTGCAGAGATTTTCGCGTCACGGTGAAGGCAATATCGTTAGTATTTCCTTCATGAATTGACTGAATAATTAAGTCTACATCGAGGTTTTGCTGCGCGATCGCACCAAACAACCGCGCTGCTACGCCGGGGCGATCGGGCAAACGCAGCAGCGACACTCCCGCCTGATCTAAGTCAAATTCCACCGCATCCACCGCTTTTGCGAGCTCCAAGCCCTCCAAAGGACGGGGTTGCGGGGGTGGAGACACTACCCGCGTACCGGGGGCGTCACTCCAGCTAGAAAGCACTACCAGCGGCACGCCGTAATTCTTGGCAATTTCTACCGCGCGCGGGTGGAGGACTTTTGCGCCCAAACTCGCCAATTCCAGCATTTCGTCGCAGGTGATTTCGTCCATCAATTGCGCGTCGGCAACCAAGCGCGGATCTGTAGTCAGAATTCCGGGCACGTCGGTATAAATTTCGCACCTGTCAGCCCGCAGGGCTGCAGCGAGGGCAACTGCTGTCGTGTCGGAACCGCCACGGCCCAAGGTGGTAATTTCCAATTCTCCGGCATCGGCGATACCTTGGAACCCCGCAACCACAACAACTTTACCGCTTTTTAACTGACTCTCCAGCCGATTTGGGTCGATTCGCAAAATCCGGGCGCGGGTGTGGGCGGCTTCGGTGACAATGCCGACTTGGGCGCCGGTGAGGGAAATTGCGGGCTGTCCCATTTCCTGCAATGCCATGCTCAAAAGTGCGATCGAGACTTGTTCCCCAGTGGAGAGCAACATATCCATTTCCCGCTTGTTGGGATTTGCGGAAATTTCCTTGGCGAGTTTAACTAAACCGTCGGTGGTTTTGCCCATCGCTGAAAGTACGACAACGAGAGAGTTGCCGAGCTGTGCCGTTTTTACTACTCGTCTGGCTACTTCCAGAATGCGATCGACTGTACCAACCGAGGTTCCGCCATATTTCTGAACAATTAGTGCCATAGGACTTACACAAAAAGTGATGCAATACTTTAAGCTAATATACGCAAATTTTTGATAATAACCGATGAATGTTTATATCGTTTCTGAGGAGGCTGCTAGGCGATCGGGTTTTTACAGCACATGATGTTCCTAGGGACAGTGAATAGCCGTGTCTCTACCGGAACCTGCGACTGATGGGAATTTAGATTTTTGATTGAAGAATAGAAGAATTGCCAATGACTTATCAAGATCCCAACCCCGATCATCATCAGTCATCCCCAATCTAAAATCTAAAATCTAAAATCTAAAATCGCATTACTCGCCTTCTAACTCTCGCAAACGCGCTTCTAAAGCTTGAATTCGCAACTCAGCTTCTATGCGCCTTTGTCGTTCTTGTTCTGCCACTAATTCGGCTTGTTCTGCCCGTTCCTCGGCGGCCCGCAGCAAATTCCCCTCAGCATCCCACCAGCGCAGCCAAGGCAGTTCTACGCCCTGATAAACCCCTTGCCAAATGCCTAATTCCACTCCCATTTGTGCGATCGGGTAATGTCCGCGCTGATTTTGTGGGAGTAACTCGAAGCGATCCTCTACCAAATGATAAACTTCAACTTGTGCTTTTGTGACTTCATAAATGCCGTAAAAAGCAGGTCGAATTATCCGCTCGTAAATCCAGAATTTGCCCTGGCGAGGAGTCCTATCTCTTTCTTCGCTGCCATCACCAGAAACAAATTCAAGTACAATCCGAGGCGGCATTAATTCCTGCCACATGACATAGGAGCGGCGGAGATTTCCGTCAAGAGTTGGCGGCACGTCGGGTACGTAAAACCAATCAGGCGCTTCGGCTCCTCTTTCTGGCGGTTCCGGGGGTCTGGTCACTCGCCAGTAAATACCGGAATCTTGACCGATGCAGTATTGTCCGTCGGGATGAATTTGGTCTAAAATGGGTCGAATTGATGTTGTTAACAGGATGCTTTGAGGATGTTGTTGGAAGTTTTTTACAAAAGTACCGTCGGAGTCTGGTAATTGAGTGTGATCAGGGGAATCTGTTGCTATAATTTCTGGTTGTTCGGTGACACTCATGTTGACCTCTTGAACGTTTAAAAATTATATTTATAATTATTGCTTTATAGATTAATAATGATATTATATCATTGGAAACCTTCGGTTGCTCTATAGAAAAATTTCAGAAATATGAGTAAGTACAAGTTAATTATTTTTGACTTCGACGGCACTTTGGCAATTACTCACAAAGCTATTGTATTTTGCTTTACCAAAACTTTTGAAAGTTTCAATGTTACCCCGCCTGCGGCTGATATTATTATAGGTACGATCGGCATCAATTTACCAAATACTTTTAAAATCCTGCATCCGGCGATCGCGGAAAGCGCAATTCCTGAATGGGTTGAAACTTACCGCTCTTATTATCGGACGGAAGGTGAAAAGCAGGTAGATTTATTTAGGGGGACCAAGCAAGTCTTGCAGTTGGCGCGTAAGTCGGGATTGAGCCTGGGAGTTTTTAGCAACAAACACGTTAGTTTTGTTAATTCGTTACTGCAAAAATTGAAAATTCACAGTTTTTTTGATTTAATTTTAGGTGACAACGGAGAAATAATTATGAAACCCAGCCCAGCGGTTTTTAACTCGATTATTAAACCGCTGTTTCCGGAATTGGATAACAGTCAAATTTTAATGGTTGGCGATACGGCGATTGATTTGCTATTTGCTAAAAATGCTGGGATAGATGTTTGTTGGGCGGCTTACGGATATGGCGATCGCGCTCAGTGTCTCGCCCTAGAACCGACTTTCGCGATCGACGATATTTCAGAACTTGCTGTGTTCGTTCAACATTAATTTTTACTGGTTTTTTATTAGAATATTTTGAATCGTTTAAGTCCTAGGTTTTTTATTAAAAATATTTCAATAGAGACTCCTGGTATCGGATTTTGGTTCAATAAAAAAAATAAGTGCGCGAATTTGTAAGCTACCTAAACCCTACCAAGTAAACCATACTAAAGATAGAGTGATCCCAAGAACAACTATTATAAATTAACAAGTAGGATTCCTTTGAAGGTAGAAGGCACAAGGCAGAAGCAAAGAGAAAAAAACGAGGGAAGCCAGATTTTTTTTAGGTAGAATTTACCGCCCATATTCTGCATAATAGCCTTCTAACTTCTGCCTGTGGAAAACAGGCAATTCTGTTAAAGTCTAGGGTGTGCTGCCAGTCGGGATCTACAATAAACTCAATTTATAGAAACTCATGCAGATAGATATAAGCATTCCTTCTGAAACGCTATCGCCGACTCGTACTGGCGGCACACCGAATTTAATAGAAGAAGTATTTCGGCTGTACGATCGCGCCCTGGCAGCTACCAGCAACGGCATCGCGATCGCGGACGCTACCCGGCCGGACAAGCCTATAGTCTACTGCAACGGGGCTTTCGAGAGGATTACAGGCTACAATCGCAGCGAAATAATCGGGAAGAACTGCCGCTTCCTGCAAGGCCCGGATACCGATGGCGCTGCCGTCGAGCAAATCCGCGTGGCTTTGAAAGAACAGCATGACTGCAAAGTAGTTCTGAAAAACTACCGCAAAGACGGCACCGCCTTCTGGAACGAACTCAGCATCTCGCCGGTGCGCGACAGCAGCGGGCTCGTTACCCACTTCATCGGCGTCCAATCTGATATCACCGATCGCTTCCAAGCAGAAGAAGCCCTCAAACAAGCCGAGGCAAAATACCGCAGCATCTTTGAAAACGCCACCGAAGGCATATTCCAAACCGCGCCAGACGGGCGCTACCTCAGCGCCAACCAGGCACTCGCCCGAATGTACGGCTACGATTCCCCGTCAGAACTGATCGCCAAATGTTCTGCAAAAAACCTTTACGCCGATCGCACCCGCCGCGCTTCCTTCATTGCAGAAATCAGCAAAAATGGCTCCCTGAAAGAGTTTGAGTCTTGCGTCCGCCGCAAAGACGGCAGCACTACCTGGATCTCGGAAAACGTGCGCGAAGTCCGCGACGAAAATGGCGAACTTCTTTACTACGAAGGAACCGTCGCCGAAATCGCCGATCGCAAACAAGCCGAAGCAGCCCTGCGAAATCAAGAATACTGGTTGAAAACCGCGATTAACGCTGTCCCCGACGCCATCAACCTCACAGACAGCGAGGGGCGCTGGCTGATTGCCAACGACTGCGCCCTCCAACTTTTGGGCTGGGAAACCTCAGACTACCAGGGTAAAACTACTGCCGAACTCGCTGCCGCCGCCGATCCGAGAGTCAGAGAAATCCTGCTAACTTGGCAGGAAACCGACGAAACCACCTGGCAAGCAGGCACTCTCACCTCCAGCCGCCAAATTGTCTCCTTGCCCACAGGCGGCAGCAATTTGTTTGAAGTGCGGAAAGTGCCGCTGTTCAACCCCGACGGTTCGCGCAAAGGTTTGGCAGTGGCGGGGCGGGACATCACGCAGGAAGTGGCAGCGGATGCAGCTTTGCGAGACAGCGAACAGCGGTTTCGGGCAATTTTTGAACGCGCTGCGATCGGCATGGTAGTCGCTACCCTCGAAGGTGTTGCGATCGCCACTAATCCGGCATTTCAAGCTATGCTAGGGCGCTCGGAAGCTCAACTGCGGGGTGTCGGGCTCGACGACTGCGCGCACCCGGAAGACGCAGAAGTTTCCCGCCAGTTGCGCCAAGAGTTGGCCGCGGGCTCCCGCGAAGCTTATCAAATCGAGAAGCGCTACCTCCGCCAAGACGGCAGCATCAGGTGGGGACGCCTCAGCGCCTCTGTCATCGACAGCAGTCAGGGAACGCCACAGTTTATTTTGCAAATGGTAGAGGATATTACCGATCGCAAACAAGCCGAGTCAGCTTTGTTTCAAAATGAGGCTAAGTGGCGATCGCTAATTCTCAACAGTTCCGACATCATTACTATTCTCGACGCCAGCGGTCGCATTGTTTACGAAAGCCCTTCTGTAGAAAGAGTGTTAGGCTACGAAGCCGATGAACTCGCCGGTCAAATTGCTCTCAATTTGATCCACCCTGACGACCTGCCCTCGGTGATTTCCGACGGCGAAAAACTGATGGCAAATCCAGGCGATCCGATCCCCCTAGAAGGTCGGTTCCGGCGCGCTGACGGTTCTTGGTGTTTTCTTGAAGGTGTCGGCATCAACTTGCTAGCAGACCCCGCTGTGAAAGGAATTGTGATCAACTCCCGCGACATGACGGCGCGCAGGCAAGCAGAGTACCGCCTCAGCAAAATCAACGAGTGCTTTTTGGGATTCACCACCGACGCCGCTGAGAACATCCAGCGGCTGACATCCTTAGCCGGCGAGCTTTTGGGCGGAAGCTGCGCCATCTACAGCCGTTTAGGTGGCGGACTGCTGCACGCAATCGGGACTTGGCAAGCGCCGCCGGACTACCCGCTGGTCGATCGCGCCGAGGGCCACATCTGCACTGACGTATGCAGCAAAGGAAGCGATCGGGCTGTTGCCATTCCTGACTTGCAGAACACGATCTACGCCCAAACCGATCCCGCTGTCATCCGCTACCAACTGCGAAGCTATCTGGGACAAGCAGTGCGGCTGGGCGACAATTACGTGGGTGCCGTGTGCGTTGTCAACACCGAGTCGATCGCGCCCACCGAAGCCGACTGCAAGCTGATCGGAATTATTGCCGGGGCGATCGGAGTTGAGGAAGAACGGGCCGCCGCCGCCGATCGCGATCGGCAAAAATCCCAAGAATTGCAAACAGCTTTGCAGGAATTGCAGCAAACTCAAATGCAGTTAGTACAAACCGAAAAAATGTCTTCCCTCGGACAGGTGCTAGCAGGAATTGCCCACGAAATTAACAACCCAGTGGGCTTTGTCGCAGGCAACCTCTGCCACGTCCGAGGCTACGTTCTAGACTTATTAGAAATCGTGCAAGTGTATCGAGAAGAGTACCCGAATCCCCCAGACAAACTTCAGCAACAAGCCGATGATATAGACTTAGAATTTTTAGCAGAAGACCTGCCCAAGTTGCTCAATTCGATGCAGACCGGATGCGAGCGCATTGTAGAAATTATTCAAACTCTTCGCAATTTCTCGCGGGCAGACGAAGCTAAAATCAAGACTGCCGACATTCACGAAGGTTTAGAAAGTACCTTGTTAATGTTAAACACCCGACTGAAAGCCAAAGCCAACTGGCAGGGCATTAAAGTGATCAAAGAATACGGAGAACTGCCGCAAATAAACTGTCATCCCGGACTGTTAAATCAGGTATTTATGAATGTATTGGCAAATGCGATCGACGCCTTGGAAGAAAGCAGCAGCCAAGCCAAATACACCGGAAATTCTATCTTTCCTACTATTACCATTAAAACTGAAACGATTGATGACAAGAGCATTTTAATTCGGATCAAAGACAACGGTCTTGGCATTCCCGAAGATCAGATTGTGCGTTTGTTTGACCCGTTTTTTACCACAAAACCCGTAGGTAAAGGCACAGGTTTGGGTTTATCAATTTCGCACCAAATTGTCGTTGAAAAACACAACGGCAATTTGCAGTGCTTCTCAGAACCCGGTAAAGGTACTGAATTTATCATCAAAATTCCAATTCGTTGACATCAGGACGAAGCTAATCAGGACATCATGTCAATTCCGGTTGCACTGTCCGTGATTGTTGACTGTTGGCTGTTAACTGTCAGTCGAAAAACTGAATGATGGTTGAGTGTTGAGTGTTAACTCGATTTTACGCCCGACGATGCTAGCGGATTTGATATCATGTCCATTAATTATGTCCGCATTCGGCTTAAAAACCCCCTTGATTTCTTAGTCCCTCTCAGCTACGAACGAAAGTTTGTGTAGTAGCGATTTCAATAGCCGAGTCTTATCAAGGGGTTTTTAACGCGGATTTGGTATCAGTGGTTTGACACCCTACTAAGAGCGCGGTAATGTGCTCCAGGCGCACCCTAGATAATATGGTAAGGTGCTCCAGGGGCGCCCTAAATATAGCAGTTTTAAACTGAGTCAGGTACTATGCAGTCAGCACCCCATTACCCATTACCCATTCCCCATGTGTACCTCACTCAACTGAAAAATACTATAATTAGGTTCAAGTAAGTCCTAATGTAGTTAAAAACTAAACTGCGTCCGCAAATTGCCCACAAAAATTGTCGGGTTGTTATCGAAATTATTGGCATTGCTGATCGCATAAAATGCCGGCACGATCGAAATATGGTCGGTGAGAGGCAAATAATAAGTTGCCTCTATTTCGTACTGAGTGCCGCCATTCCCTCCGCCAGAAACTAGAAACCTCCGACCGCCAGTAAAGTCAAAAGGTACTAAATATGACACCGTAAGCAAAGCTCCTTCTTTGAACAAATCGGGAAATGCAAGTCCTAACTGATAAGATTGATTTTTGATCGTGCCGTCGGGTCGGTCAGTCTTGGGAAATATATTGGTTTCCGCGTAGCCGTAGCGGCCGAAAAGACCAAAGCGGCGAGCAACTAACCAATCGAAATTGAAACTATAAGTATTCGCAGTCGCATTGCCCAGGCGGCCGCCGAAACCGTCATCTGCCACACCGTTCAACGGCTTGCTGTTAGGAGATCCAATTAAGCCGCCGATTTGCTGGATGTTGGAACGGCTGTACAAAAAGCGCAAATTAGTCCGATCGCTCGGACTGAATGTTAATTCTGCTGTAGTCGTATTTGTCCCACCAAACAAGCCTTGAGACGGATTGGAAGCGGAATTAAAAACGGAAGTGGGCAAAAATTCCGTACTCTCGCCTAAATAGCCAAAACGCAGTTTCAATGCGCGGCCGATATCCCACAAAACCAAAGCACCGGCACCCCGTCTGGTAGCGCTTAACAAAGGGCTGTTGTTAGAATTAAAGCTGCTCGCACCGTCTACGAAAAAGTTAAACCTATTGTTGTCAAAGTAGCGGTAGAAATTAATCCGCGGCCCGACTACTACTTGGAAGCGGTTGCTAAGCGGGAACCGGTAGGAAAGTTCTCGCAGGGTAACTTCATTGGGATTCACCCCAGCAGTCTGGTCGAGAAAAGGAGTGCCAAAGGTATTGAACAGGCCCGTAGAAGTATATTGATTGGCTGGGGAATTGCCGTTACCTACAGCTAGCTGTGTAATCAATTCGTCTTTCCCTGTAAAGGAAGTAGTGAGGGTCAACCAAACTAACTGACTGAAAGTGATTTCTGGGTCGTCCACTCTCTGCACAATGGGTCTGTTGGTGACAGGATCGCGTCCGGCTACTCGATCGAGCGGAGCAGCATTTCCATTTGTTGCTTCAACTCGGACTCGCTTGCTCGCAAAAGCTCCTGTCAGGTTAAACCAAGCAAATCCGTTGAGTTTAGTAGTAGTTGAAAATTGGTTGGCTTCCAATTCGGCAGTGCGGGCTTCTAAAGCATCTACCCGACCGCGCAAGGTAGCTAATTCTGCTGCAAATTCTTCTTGCAATCTTTGCAAAGCAAGTAAATCTTCTCGCTTGACTAAATTACCAGTAGAACCGCCAAGTTGTTTGGTAATTTGGTCTAAGCAAGCGTTTAATCCGGCGGCGAATTCATACCGAGTCATTGCTCGATTGCCTCGGAATGTGCCGTCTGGATATCCCGCAATGCAGCCGTATCTTTCTACTAAGGATTGCAAGGCTTGAAAAGCCCAATCAGTCGGCAGCACGTCGGACAGTTGGGAAACAGAAGTGACTTGTGCTGCGTCTTCTTGTATGCTGAGGTCATCAGCGGTGCCCGTCTCGCTGCTGATGTCGGCAACTTTGCTGGCTTCAGCCACTTGTTGAGACTGAGGAGAGTTTGCAATTTCTAACTCCTGGGGGGGTAATTCGCGAATTGCCCCCGTTATTTCTGGGGTTGTTGTTGCACGATCGACTGTTGCTATATCTGTTTGGGGTAAAGCGCGATTCACCCATGCTATATCTGTTTGAGGTAAAGCACGATCGACTGCTGCATCTGTTTCGGGTAAAGCGCTATTCACCCATGGTGCATCTGTTTGGGGTAAAGCGCGATCGACTGTGGCTGCATCTGTTTCGGGTAAACTGCGATCGACTGCTGCATCTGTGTCGGGTAAAGCGGTATTCACCCATGCTGCATCTGTTTCGGGTAAAGGGCGATCGACTGCTGAGTTAGTCTCTGCCGTGCTCGCCGCTAACTGCGGTATCTCAATCTTACCTGCTGCCAGCGCTGCCTCTGGGGTAGCCGTAGAGACGGCACTCGCTTCTAGCGCAACTTCTGGAGTTGAGGTATCCTGAATTTGAGCTGTTGCGGAGATCGGCGCCAAAGGCACTGCAGCACCCGAAATCAAGAAAGACAGCCAAAAAGCTTTAACGGAGGTTGCATTATTCACCATAAAACTCACACCACTTATTGAAAATTAAATCTGGCCAATGTTAACCGATAAGCTTGCTTATAAATGTAGTTGGTTTAACAAATTCTTATAAATAGTTAAAATTATTTTAGGAAGCGAGCAATTCCCAATCACTAATGACTGAAGACTACTGACTCCTGACTAATTCCCCAAATGAAGTTTTTATTAGTTACAGATTTAGACAACACGCTAGTCGGAGATGACGAAGCAACTCAAGTTTTCAACCAGCGCTTGCAATCACAGCGATCGCAAATTTGTTTGGTTTACGCTACCGGGCGTTCTTATGCTTCAACTTGCGAATTAATTGCCCAAAAGCAACTGCTAGCACCCGACTATTTTATCGCAGGTGTAGGTAGCGAAATTTACCAAGACGGAATCCTCGATTTAGATTGGGCGGAATATCTTTCTCAAGACTGGGATAAAATGGCGATCTCCTCTTTAGCTCAGCAGTTTTCCCAGCTTAAACCCCAATCCCTAAAAGAACAAAATCCTTGGAAAATCAGTTATAGTCTGGAACCAGCAGGAGAAAATAGCTCGACTGTCCAGGCTTTGCAGCAAAAGTTAACTGAATCGGGACTGCCAGCTCAAATCATTTTTAGCAGCAATCGCGATGTGGATATTTTACCGCAAACTAGCAATAAAGGCAATGCCCTTTTTTATTTACAAAAGCGCCTACAAATTCCATCTGAGGCAACATTAGTTTGCGGTGATTCGGGCAATGATATCAGTATGTTTGAACAGGCTGTCCGGGGAGTAATCGTTGCTAATGCTCTGTCAGAACTCTTAGAATGGCATCGCGAATGTGGCACTGAAAATCATTATTTAGCAGGTTCTGCTTGCGCTTGGGGAATCATGGAAGGAATGGCATATTTTTGGGAATTTTGATGGCCAAAAAAGCGGTTTGGTTTGTAGTCAGCAGTTAAGTCCTCAGAGGATGTTTTAAAAGTCGGCGAAGGTATAATTTAGCCCTTCTGATTGGGCTTAGCTGAGACGATAAATCAAGGTTTGGGCCCCTACTTAGATGTTTCTTTGTGCCCACTATGAGGTAAAACGACGCTTTTAAAACATCCTCTCATACAAATCAGAGGACTGAAGTCCTTAGTACAAACCCACCTCAAGCGCCCCAAGTCCTGCAAACCGTTAAAATCTGTTCAGGAATCTCAACCGCATATCGATCGAACCTGCGAGTTGCGATACCATCAGCGTGTACTGCTTTATCAAAGCTAATCGAACTTAACTTTAGTTACCTCAAGCGAGTTGAAGTTTATTTCCTAGCCTGTTGGGCGGAACGTAGTGGAGGGAGTCGGCTATCCCAAGATAAGTCGCCTATTCCTCGATCGCCAAAGGTTCTATAGTTAAGTGTAGCGCCTAAACCTAAATTACACTCTCTATAAAAACTTATCTTTCTAGATGAACAAGATGTAGGTTGAGTCAACTATTTGCCCCTTTAGTTCAGTTCGCGAACGCACCGCCACATGGAACAAAATACTTTACCTGTAGAGGTGATTCTCTCTCACCCCCGCCAATATTTAGGTAGCATTCGGCTGGATTGGACGCCACAACCGGGGAACTATCTAGATTTAGAGGGACAAACCTACGCTGTCTTGGAACGCCACCACCGCTATCAACTCAAATCCGGCCGCTACCGACTGCAAAAAATTGCCCTGTACGTGCAGTCGGCCACACCGCCGACGGAAAGAACTTTTGTAAGCGGCATCTGGGTTATCGGAGATGCTAGCTGTCGCTTTAATGCTCTATCGGAAATTCTGCGCTGTGCTGTCAATCCCAATGGCCCGTGCAACTGCTGCTGCGATTACCAAAAGTCTTGAACCATCGAGTCAGTACACAATTCCACCTCGCCCAACCGAGAGGGCCGAGAATCTCGGCGTCTCCCTCAATTACAAGAAACTATCACAACCAACTAGCAACTCTCGAATCAAATTTAACTTCTTCAGGCAGGGGGTAATCTATCTTCTGATAGCTGTGCAGCACGTCACGAATGCCAGTATGAATCAAATTTTCTATGTGCAGCAACTGCTCAGAAGAACAGCGAACCTGAACTGTTTGGTTTGACACAGACTCGCCGGAGTCGATCGCAGTATATCTATTAGGAACTCGGCTGAGCACATAAGCAATTAAATCCTGTCGCAATCCCGAAGGCGAAAAAGCTTGTTGGTATGGGTGCTTCGGATAAGACTGCAAGATAATTTCTACTTCCTCTGTTACTACAGCTAAGGTAATATTGACAAGATTTTTCTGCATTTTCCCTGTCCCCAAACACTCGTTAACTAATATTTTTGTGCCCGTTCTCGATCTCGTCTGATTTCTCATGAATTTTAACCGGCTAATACCGCCAATCGTTCTTCGGTCATCACCAGCTCAAACTCTGAACTTACCTCTTCTATAACCCGCAGCACGTAGCAGGGAATCTTGTCCGATAAAATAGCACTTGCCACCGTACCAGTGTGAATTTCTAAGACTGCTTCAGCAGCAGCTTCAAACATCAGTCGCTGTCCCGGAAACAGCACTCTTTCAAAGTACCAATTAGGAATGTTCCCAATCCGAACCACCTGAACTAGGTTGGTAACATTTGCGTAATAGCACAGAATCTGTTTGTTACCTTTATAAGATAGCTGATCAGACATTAAAAAAATCTCCACACTCTTTCAAAAACTTACTGAGACTTGGCTTTGCCTGTTAGTGGCAATTGCGAGTTTGACTCTTTATCAAACGACCGACTTATTTTTGGGGTGTTATTCGAGAGCAAATCACATCTTCAGTTATTAATTTTTGTAGCATTGAGTTATCCTGCCAACACTTAGAGGTCTGGCGCATAAACTCCGTTTTTCCCGGTTAAAAAACCCGGTTTTTTTGGTATGCAGGGCCTAGATCCTGACTTATTGAGGTTGGTTGTACTGTAGCAGCAGTTAATTGAAAGTTCCGTCACTTTCCCGAACTCTCCTGACAACAGATTTACTCTTTGACAGCGGAATGGTGCGGAGAGTGCGATCGACCTTAAGATCAAGAGCTTGGAGTAAACTTTATCTAAAAAATATGAGGAAATTATGAAGACCATCATTTTTTTTGATAAATATACTTTTGCCGAAGCAGGGATTACAACAGTTAGGCAAAAACCTGGTTTTTTAGCCAAAAACTTAGCTCCATCTGTGCTCCTGGGTTAAAAAACCAGGTTTCTCAGGGAACTCTGCGTAAATCTTGGGTTAGCAGGCTGAAACCGGGTTTTTCACCCAAAAACTTCGCTGCATCTGTGATTCCGGGTAAAAAAAAACCGTTCTTGATGCCAGTGTGCGTAACCTCTGGAGGAGTTATTCTGCCTGTAAATACGGTGATAGCCGATCAGCTTTGGAGGTAACAAAAAACCCCGACTCCCTGAGATCATCTCTAGAACTTATAGGGAATCAGAGTTTAAATTAACCAATCACCGATCCATCTCAAAGCTAAATCAAAAAAATGAGGAAATTATGAAAATAGCCGGAAAAACTAGAACTTTCCTGAACGCATCAACCCGGTTTAATAACGTAATTGCGTGATTTTCGGAATAATCAAGAGAACCAGAAAGCGGATTTTCGATCGTCATCCGGCTTTAATGCCCTTGATTCTGCCGTCGGGGTGGGCCGACTTTGTTCGTCTAGTAGCGGTTTCAAATGCCGAGTTTGATATGCTATCTGCGATCGCCTTTTACCCCAGTTTAAAGCAACGGTTCCCAACCCAGAATGTCCGCCACTTGCTGTGCCAAACTCAAAGGATCGAAAGGCTTGGCAATCACCCCCGCTACCCCCAAATCAGCAAATTCGCTCAAATCCATCGCCTGCACCTTAGCCGTCAGGAAAATCACCGGAATCCCCCGAGTAGTCGCATTGTTTTGCAGCAAACCAAACAGAGTAAGTCCGTCCATATCCGGCATCATCACATCTAGCAGAATAGCGTCAGGGAGTTGAGTTTCAGCTAAAAGCAATCCTTGGCTGCCGTCGGGTGCGCTTAGTACAATCCAGCCGCCTAAATGTTCCAGACAGGCCTGAATCACGCTGCAGAGGTTTTTTTCATCATCGATGACCAGAATGCGCTTTGCTGACATAATTAAAACTCAAATTTTAAATTAATCATGGTAAACCGAAAAAGGACTTACGCACGCTGCCTCATCAACCGGGTTTCTTGAAAGATATAGCCAAAGGAAGAAGCAATAAAATTAAGAGTTTCAGCACTTAAAAACGTCCTAATCGTCGGGCGCGGTTGATATATTTTGCCGCTCACCTACTTAAACCCTGAACTGAAAAATCGACCTATCAGCCTCCCAAAATCATTCTACCCGCGTGGGTTGCCAGGAACTTGAGCTTTCGCGAGATATTATCAAAGCAATCTCAAACCTCCAAACTTTTTCCCCCTTCGCCTTCCAACGGTGCAGGCACTGTGAAATAGAAACTGCAGCCTTGTGAGACAACACTTTCGACCCAAATTCTGCCCCCATGCTGCTGTACTATGCTGCGACAGATAGCCAAACCCAAACCCGTACCTCCTTTTTGGCGGGAGTCAGAAGCATCGACCTGTTGAAACCGTCCAAAGATAGTTTCTAGTTTATCGGCAGGAATCCCCCGCCCTCGATCTTTGACTTCAAATAAAACCCGTGAAGCGTAGCTATCCCGTAGGGAATCGCCCAAATCTTCCACCCTGACAGTTACTGTACTCCCTGGATCGGAGAATTTAATCGCATTGCTCAACAAATTTACCAGCAGTTGAACGATTCTGTCGGGGTCAGCCCAAATTTGGGCTGTTTCGGGCAAAATCGACAAATCAATGTTATTTTCAGCAGCCAAAGAAAGTACAGCTTCTGCAGACTTCCGCATCAAAACCTGGGCATCGCACCACTGCTTGACGAGGATAACTTGGCTCGAATCGAGCCGCTCTAAGTCGAGAATATCGTTTACCAAACGCACTAACCGTTCAGTATCGCTGGAAGCGATTTCTAACATCTGTTTGGCAGTTTCCGGTTTACTTTTCAGTACCCCAGCCGCCAGCAAACCTAAAGAACCGCGAATGGAAGCAAGCGGCGTTCGCAGTTCGTGGCTGACAATCGAAATAAACTCATTTTTCATTTTTTCAATTGCCCGACTTTCTGTGATATCTGTGACTGTGCCGACGTGACCAATTAGTTGAGATCTGTCGGAAAAAATCGGAGCTGTTTTAAGCCGACAAAACCGGATGGTTCCGTCTCGCTGGATGTGGCGGAATTCGCAGGAAAATTCCCCATCTAGCGATTGCGATTGGGACCACTTAGACAGAATTAGTTTGAGGTCTTCGCGGTGAACAAACCGCATCCAGCCTTTTCCTAAAGCTGCTGCAGGTGTGAAGCCTCCAATTGCTTGACAGCGGGGATTTGTATAGGTACATTTCCCCTCAGCATCAATTTTGAAAATGCCGACGGGGGAACTCTCGCTCAGAGAGCGAAATAAAGCTTCGCTTTCCCGGAGTTCTGCTTGAGAGCTTTCTAGTTCTCTGGTTCGCTGCAAAACTCGCATTTCTAACCGTTCGTTGAGCTGTTGGAGGGCGGCTTCAGCAAGTTTGCGATCGCTAATATCGCGGTGCACTGATACCCAGTGGGTAAACTCACCTGTTTCGTCAGCTATGGGCACAATGCTCATTTCTACCCAAAATTCCGTCCCGTCTTTGCGGTAATTGATCGAGTCAACCCGCACCGGCTGCCAGGTTTCTAAAGCTGTCCGAACTTGATGGAGACTTGCGCGGTCGGTTTTTTCTCCTTGCAAGATGCGCGGCGTTTTGCCCACAACTTCTTCTAGCGTATAGCCGGTCATCCGCGTGAAAGCTGGATTGACATAAATAATTCGCGGCCCCGGTTCCTCAATCGGTTCAGCTTCGGTAATTAACACGGCGTCGTTAGTAGTGGTAACTACTGATTCCAACAGGCGCAACTGTAATTCTCTAGCTTTGCGATCGGTAATTTCTGTAACAGTCCCCACCATCCGCACTGCATCGCCGGCTTCGTTGTAAAAAAACTTACCTTTTCCCTCCATCCAGTGAATGCTGCCGTCGGGCCAAACCACGCGGTATTCCAGAAAGTAATCTGCTCGCTGGGCCAGGGCCTGATTTAGAGCATTCTCCGTACTTTTTAAATCTTCTGGGTGAACGCAAGCTGCAAAACTTTGATAAGTTCCGGCAAAAGTGCCCGGGGTCAACCCAAACAACTCTTCGTGTTCCCTCGACCAAACTATGCGATTTTTCTGCACGTCCCAGTCCCAAAATCCAATTTTGGTAGCCGACAAAGCTAAGCTGAGTTGCTGATTGGTTTTCCGCAACTCCATGCTAGTAATAGCAACTCGAAGTTCTCCAGCTATTTCGATTTCGCAGCGCTGCCAAGGCAAAGATTTTGACCTCACAGTTTCTTGCCACAAGTCAAAGGAATTGCGAGGAGACAGCGGCCGGCTGCCATCCGGGTTAACTTCAATTTCCCCGTCTGGTTTACCGGCCCAGTTGACAGTTTGAATTGTTTCTGGACGGAACCACAAAATGTAATAATTTTGCATTTCGGACATGGCAAGTACCAGCAAACCGCTAGCAACTTCTTTAAACTTCTCGGATGGCGGATACAGTTTTGAGAGAGAATCTGTATGAAAAATATCATTATTTCTTTGAGTTTTTATCCAAGCAATTAAGCTTTCGATTTCTCCCAATTCCGGGGTTTTGCCGAGGGTTGTTAAATTTTCATTGGCACACACAACTCCACCCGTAGCGCCCACTAAGGTCAGCAATTCATCTCGGGATTTAAGTAAACCTTCTACAAACCAGTGTGATTGAGAAATTTTGGTGACAAATTTATGGCAGTTTTCTTTTAAATAAATAGCATATTCCCAATTTTCGCTATCTTGTTTGTAGCTAAGTTCTAGATTCACAAACTTGGCTAGCAGTTCGCAAGCCTTTCTTGTTTCGTAGTTGACATACTTTCGTTTTGGGTGGTGACAGGCGATCAATCCCCAGAGTTTTTTATCTTTGATTAATGTCAAGGTCATGCTAGCACCAATGTTCATGTTCTTGAGATATTGAACATGGCAAGGGGAAACTGCTCTCAACAAAGAAAAGCCCAGATTCAGGGGGCGACCGGTCAGCGGATTGCAGTGAGGAATTAGTTCTACAGGCTGACAGTTAATATCCGGAATAAACCGAATTGAATTCATGTTGAACAGGTTTCTTGCCTGGGGGGGAATATCGCCAGCCGGATAGTGCAGTCCCAATAAAGGAGCCAAACTTTCTACTTTGTCTTCGGCGACAACTTCCCCCGCCCCGGTGGCATCAAATTGATAGACGATGGCTCGATCGAAACCGATCATCCTCCGCACTTCTTCAACTGCTGTCTGACACAGCACTTGCAGGTTTGGTGTTCTGTGGATTTTGTCGATCGGCTCTTGGACTAAATGATAAAAATTGAAAGAATCGCTAGGTTTGGGGGAAACAGCCGACTCGAGTTCAAGAATTAATGCTGAACTAGATTGATGCACCGTCCCCTGAAAAAAAGACTGGCGGTTTTGACTTTTGAATGATAATCTGATACCGTTAGATTGATCGCAGTGTTCAAATAAAGCTTTTTCTATAGCCTCAATTTCCTCAGTTTCGACAAATTCCTGTAAAAATTTGCCCAAAAGTTCTTCGGGATAAATGCCGAGATCCTCAAATATATTGTTACTAACTTGCAAAATTTTTAAATCAGGAGATTCCAGCACTAAAAGGATGCCATGAGGTTGGATCGCAGCCGGGGCGTAAATTACTTCGCAGTTGCTGCCATTGAGATTGTCTGTGTCTGAGGGCAATACCATTGCTTTCATCTGATTAATACTTCTCTAAATTAGCCTGTGTTCTCGATCGGCGGGCAAGCATCAATCAACAGCACCGCGTCGGATTCACACAATCTAACAATCCCAAGTCTTGGCTAAGGATTCCTGATTTGTTTCGGACACGCACTGCATATTTGCTCCTAGTTATCCCATTAAAAAAAAAGAATACAACTATAGGTACGTTATCGAAATCCATATCTTATCAGTCATTCCCAGTTCTTCAATTCTTTAATTCTTTAATTTTTTAAATCTAAAATTGGATTAGCGCTGTGCCTGAGCCAGTCTGTTTCTGAGTTGAGTCCGCTCCAAACGGTTCAGGAGGCGAGCAATTAATTCCGGTTTCACGATCGGCTTGTTCACGTAGTCGTCAGCACCTGCGACAAACATTTGGCGCACGGTTTCCGATTCGGAATGAGCTGTCAAAAATAGCACGGGGAGCTTGCTCCAGCGCAAATCGTTGCGAACTGCCAAACACAGCTCGATACCGCTGTAACCCGGCATCTCCACATCTAAAATTAGCAAATCCGGACAAGTTGTTTCGAGTACCTCCCAGAACTTTTCGGGATCGTCCAATGTTGTTACTTGAAATCCCCAAGGTTGTAGAATCACTTGCAGTGCAGCCAATAGATGCACGTCATCGTCTACCACCATAACTTTAGCTTCAGCAGGGCCAGTCTGGTCGAGTAGTTGGGCGACTGCTTTGAGTATATCTGCTGGGGGGATAGATTTGTGTAAAAAGCCCGAAGCTCCCAAACGAGCAACTTCTATTCGATCGCTCAATTGATTGTGCCCGCTAAAAACCATCACCGGAATTTCTGGCTTTTCACTGCGGAGTTCGGCTAGGAGAGAAAGTCCGTTTTCCTGAGATCTGGAAAATGTCAAATCCAGCAAAATCGCGTCGGGAGGCTGTTGAGAAATTGCATTTCTTGCCGCTTGCGGAGAGTTGGCGACTTCTATCTGGAAGTCGGAACCGGATGCTACTGTTTTCAGTTGCTCGCTCCCAAAAGTATCATCATCAACAATCAGCATTCGGCGCTTTTGGGAAACCGCAGGAACCAAATCGCCTTCTGGTTCGGCCGACGGGCGATCGAATATCTGTTTGAGCTGATGCAGAAATCCCTCAATCTGCTGAGCCGTATCCGGTTTCCAGATGTTTTCAGCCTTGAACAAATGTTCTATCTGGCGCGCAACTTCTGAACCTTTCGGCAGCCCTAGAGTTCCCAAAGAACCGACTAATTTGTGAGCTTGGGCTTGGGCTTCCTGGCGCACTTCGCCCTCCAAGCTTCCGTTTTTCATTTGAGCGATCGCGCGATCGAATATCGCCACCTTTTCTATAAAATTAGCTTTTAAATTTCCCCGCATTTGGGCAATCGCATTCAAGACTTTGAGACGGCGCTCGTCTTTGTTTAATTCCTGGATCGACCCGCTGGATTCAGTAGATAAAGTCTCTTGAGTTTTAGCAGTTTCTGCCGTTTCCTGCCCAACTTGTTGGCTCTCAATCTCCTCCGGCAGACTTTTGAGCCGATAGCCCAATCCGTAAACGGTTTCCACTAAATCTACAGTCATCCCGGCTGCTTTCAGCTTCTGCCGCAGCCCCTTGATGTGAGCGGTAACGGCTTCTTCTTGAGGAAATTCGCCGGCCGACCAAATGCGATCGAGGATGGCGCTGCGACTGAAAATGCGCCGAGGATTTCTCAGGAAAAGTTCTAGCAAATTGTACTCTTTGGGAGTCAAGTGCAGCACTTTTTCGGCATAAGTTACTTCCGTAGTGTCCGGGTTGACTTGCAGTTTTTCCCAGGTCAAATTTGTACTCGACAAAGTTGCCTTACCCCGGCGCAGCAAAGCCCGAATTCGAGCGATTAATTCTTCGAGATTAAAGGGTTTGACCACATAATCGTCTGCACCCGCCTCTAAACCTTGGACTCGATCGTTGCTGCTATCTAGCGCTGTCAGCAGTAAAATCGGCATTTGGCAGCCGGACGATCGCAATTTTCGACACAAACTAATGCCGTCGAGTTTAGGAATCAGCACATCCAAAACAATCAGGTCGTAATCGTATGCCTGCACCAAATGCAACGCTGTTTCACCGTCTGCTGCCGCATTCACATTGTAATTGTGAGAGTTCAGCGCTTGAGTCAGCAAACTGACTGTAACTGTGTCATCTTCTACCAGCAGGATTTTCATAAACGTCACCTGTTCTTCCAACTATTTTTGGAACTTTTTATCGGTTTTTGGGGCTAATTAAATAGCCTTTTTACAACTGAATTTAAAAATTTCCTACCTTCAGTATAACAAATAGTATTCTGGAAATAGAATAATTGTAAATTATTATTTTTATTTTATTTGTTTGCCTCTCGAAATATTTCATTATATTTGGGCGGGGATTTTATGGCTTTTTGGACTTCAGCGCCTGCTGAATCTTTTGAATCAGATATTGCGAGGAATCTTGATGTTTAACTAAGTCTTCCAACTCGGAAACCGTGACTTCGGCTTGTTCTCTCTCTCGAACTAAAGAATCAGCGGTAACACTTTTTATGACTCCCAAAGGTTCTTGGATAGCGGTCAATGAATTGAATTTTTTTTCCGCTATTAATTCTTCTAACTCTAACAGGGCCATTTCTGCGCGATCGATCTTGATCGTCACGGATTTAGCCACATTAGCACCTGCTCTTGCTGCCTCCGTGAGTTCGTGAACTCGAAGTTTAAACCGGCTGGCAATTTGCTCCATTTGAGTCCCCAATTCAAAAGTTTTACTTGCCAGCCTGCCAATTTCTAGACTCACTTTGCTCAGACCGCTGGGCTGACTTCCCATTTGATTGGTAACTACAGCCACCTGTACTGCTAAATGCCTGACTTGTTCGATCGCCTCCCGGATGGTTCGGGAAGTGCGGTTAACCGTTTCTAAATCATTAGCTATGGCTTTGCCCACGCCCAAAATTTTATCTGTATTGTTGCAAATAGAATTAGCACCTTGAAAAGTAGCTTGAAATGCTTGCCGACCTTCCGAAGAAATCAGTTTCGCAATCCTCACAAATCGCTGATTCATTTGAGCAATTTCTTCAGCTTGTTTGATAAGTGCCACTTGCTGGGAACTAGGATTGGCATAGGACTTTTCTGTTTGACGTTGGTGGATTTTTAAAAGCTCATTACATTCGTGAACCTTAGCCTGTTCTTGTTGAAGTAGCGCCAAATACTTGTGTCTTTCTACTCGGTATTTTTGAATAACTTTGTTAGCTTGCGCTAAAAGTTTTGACTGGGCAATCACCAGAGTATGAACGTCCAAAAGGTGGTGGCTCTGGTCTTCTCTTACCACAATAATCGGTTCATAAACCAAGTCTTTGTGCCTGTTGAAAGACGCTTGCACGGCATCGTCAACTTTCCAGTTTGCCGAAAGCAGCAAAGGCGGAATTCTAATAAAATCTAACAAGGCTCGAATCGGGTGTGACCCGTAAAGTTCTACGCGATCGGGAAAACTCATTTGCTCTCGAAATTTGACGCGAGAAATCATGCCCAATACCTGTGATTCATGGGTAATAATGACTCCCGGCAGCTCGGGTTCTTGCTCAAATCTTTCAGCCACTACCTGTCCTAGAGTTGCAGCGCTCACTTGGAAGTCGTGACACGGCAGATGTCCGATCGTGAAATCGGGGGTGAGTTGAGTTGGATTGCTCATTTACCCGGATAGTGTTAAGTACAAGTTAACAAATTATATATTAATATTATACTGGAATAAGATTGTTGAAAGTAGTCAACGACCCAGCACGGAAGTGACTGGGCTTCGCGCCTAAAACTTCATTTTCAGTTGACCAGCCTGACAGTAATGACACCAAGCGGATACGTAGCTAGTCCCCTGTTCTGTCGTTAAGGGTTAAACATTTTTATTTGGGTTAAGGACGTGCCATTAGCCGAATCAGCTCAGAAAACAAAGGCGCGTGCTAACTTCACCCCAGCAATGGGAGTGGAATTGCTTAGTTTCAATCAACAACCCGGTTCACAAACACCACCAGAAGCGATCGATTATACAGCCGTATCCCTTCCCCCCGTTTCCTCCTACCGCTTTCGCGCTCGTAAAGCGCTGAAGCGGGGGTCACTCGCCCAGAAGAAAGAGGACAACTATAGGGAGAAATTAGCTCTCTGGCTCCGGGGCCTTCTATTACCTACTTTCTGACTTTGGATCGGCCGCGCCTGCTGTTCCCCAGGTTCCGTCCTCACAACAGGGGCATTCATATTTTGTTCTTTAAAACAACCGGGAAAATATCTAGATTGAAACCAAAAACCTTAAATCGGACTTTGCCACTAGCAACCTTTGAGGCTGCTTACCAGTTGTTACAGCAAATGGCTGAAATCCCAGGGGCGATTTGGCTGACCGACGATGCGATCGCTGATTCTCAAAATCTGGACAATTCGTCGGAAAGGTTTGCAGCAGTGGTATCAGAGCATTTTAGCGCGCTGCTGCGGGGCAATCTATTAGATGAGTTCGCAACAAACGGACACAAGCACAGCGAACAAAATCTCCATTCGCAATTGAATGTGCAGTTGACTTTCGACCCCGGGGCGATCGCCAATTTCCTGTCTCCCCTCGCAGACAAACTCGCAGAAATAACGGGCTCACCCTCGTGGAAAATTGACATTCGCGCCCTCAAACAAGCAATTAAAAATATACAGACTAACTCGGCCGTTCTTCAAAGCGAATTCACCCTAAATTTGCTGGATATTCTCGCTGCCAATGCCAGCCAAAATAATCACCTGCCCCTACACAGCCAAACAGAAATAGAGGGAAAATCCGCGCCCAAAGTTATAGATCCAGAAACGCTACAAAGCCAGATTGCTGAAGCCGTCAATCAATTACAAATTGCCAGTCCCTGCATTTCATTTTGTCAGCCAGTAGAAGATGCTTTGCAGCAACAGCTTGAACAAGAGCGACTTTTAAATCAGGTCACAACTCAAATCCGCCAGAGTCTGGAATTGCCTGTAATTTTGTCAAAAGCAGTCGAGCAAGTGCGAGAGTTTTTGGAGGTCGATCGCCTGTTAATTTATCAATTTGAAAAAGTTCCTGCGCCGCACAAGGGCGAGTTAGCTAAAGAAATACCGGCGGCGGTTTCTGGGTCTGGCGAAATCCCCGAAAATTCCGGGTCTTACTTGTATTTAGGTCGCGTTACCTACGAAGCTTTAGCCAATGATGGTATCTCGTCTGTACTAAATTTTAGTGAAGACGCGCAGTGTTTTACCAATGGAGTCATTGACCGAGAGAAATATCGCAAAGGTTTGGCTTTGTGCGTCGCGGATGTGGAAACAAGTTACTCTTCGCAGCCTTGTTTTTTAGAGTTGATGCGGCGGGCGAAGGTACGGGCAAAGTTGCTAGTGCCGATCGTAGTTCAAGACGACTTGTGGGGGCTGCTAATTGCCCACCAGTGTACTTTTCGCGAGTGGGAAGAAAGCAAAAAAACATTTTTGCGACAAATAGCAGAACATTTGGCGATCGCCATTTACCAAGCCGAACTTTATGCACAAGTCCAGCAGCAAAAGCGCACCTCAGAACAGCGCGTAATAGAACGCACGCGAGAACTGCGCGATGCACTGGTTGCCGCCCAGTCTGCCAGCCTCGCCAAGAGCGAATTTTTGGCAGCTATGAGCCACGAATTGCGGACTCCTCTCACCTGCGTCATCGGCATTTCCGACACGCTACTGCGGTGGTCTTACGGCAAAGTTGGCAGTAAAGAAGTGCCAGTGCAAAAGCAGCGGCAGTACCTGCAAACTATCCGAGACAGCGGCGACCACTTATTAGAATTAATTAACGATATTTTAGATTTATCGCAAGTAGAAGCGGGAAAAGCAATATTAAAAATTAGTGAATTTTCACTTTCTAAATTAGCTTCTCAGAGCCTGCACGCCCTCAAAGAAAAAGCTGCGGCTAAGGGCGTGGAACTGCTGCAAGAACAACGGATCAAACAAGAGTGCGATCGCTTCATCGCTGACCCCCGCCGCTTGAGACAAATTCTCTTCAATCTTTTAGGAAATGCGATTAAATTTACTCCCAAAGGCGGGCGAGTCATCCTGCGAGTTTGGGTGACAGAAGATAAAAATCGAACGCCGGCAGTGCGGCAGCCCGGTACTGCACCGGCAGGCAGCACCGCTGTTTTTCAAATCAAAGATACCGGCATTGGAATTCCCGAAAATCAGCGATCGCTTTTGTTTCAAAAATTCCAGCAGTTGGATTCCCCGTACCGCCGCGAATACGGCGGCACAGGTCTGGGATTGGCTTTAACTAAACAGTTAGTAGAGCTTCACGGCGGTGCGATCGAAGTCAGCTCTACAGTTGATGTCGGCTCTACTTTTACGGTTTTTATACCCATCCAAACTTTCAGCAAAGATGAATCCACAAAATTTACATATGAAAAATCGAATTCATCTTTACCGCTGCATTCTTCCTCGTGGGGCAGCCTCGTACTCGTCGAAGAAGATGAAGAAACTGCCATGCTGATTTGCGATATCCTGACAGCAGCAGGACTGCAAGTGGTGTGGATGATTGAAGGTTCGGCTGCCGTGGAACAAATTGAACTTTTGCAGCCGAATGCTGTGATTGTCGATATGCGTTTGCCCGGTATGAATGGCTGCGAAATAATTCACCAACTGCGCCAAAAACCCGCTACTGAAAATATCAAGATTCTAGCTTTAAGCGCTAATGAAATTCCGCCAGATCAGATATCTTTTGTGACGGCGGGAGCTAACGAGTGTTTGGCTAAACCGATTCACCCTGAGCAATTGCTGGACAAAATTATTTCTTTAATGGCCGGGATTGGTAATGGGTAATTGGGCATGGGGCATGGGGAATTGGGCATGGGGCATGGGGCATGGGGCATGGGGCATGGGGCATGGGGCATTTCATAGAATTGAGTTTTTGAGGTAATTATGGGAAGACCTGATTTTGAGGAATTAGAGGTTTATAAGTTGGCGGAAAGTTTGGCGAATCAGATTTGGGAGATTATAAAAAAATGGGATTACTTCACAAAAGATACGATGGGCAAACAGATAGTTCGGTCTGCTGATAGTGTCTGTGCTAATATTGCTGAAGGAAGAGGTCGTTATAATGATCAAGATAATCGGCGTTTTGTAAAAATTGCGAGAGGCTCTTTGTACGAAACAGTAAACTGGTTAAGATTAGCCTATGCTAGACAACTTATCACCAGCGAAGAAGTAAGCAAATTTAAACCAATTATCGATAAATTACTACCAAAAGTTAACGCTTATTTGAGTTCAATAGGGCACAGGGAATAAATTACAAAAAAAGCCCAATGCCCAATGCCCGATGCCCGATGCCCGATGCCCGATGCCCAATTCCCCCTTCTCCATTCCCCATGATTAATTGTCAAATTCCTACAGGATTAATTGTTTCTTGTCAAGCACCTGCTGATTCGCCGCTGCACGATCCGATCGTAATTGCGGCAATGGCGCGAACCGCCATCAATCGAGGTGCATCGGGCGTGCGGATTGACACTCCGGCTCACATTGCAGCGGTGCGAAAACAGATATCCGCTCCCATAATTGGGATTTGGAAGCAGCAATTGCCGGGATGCGAGATTTACATTACTCCTCGGTTTGAAGACGCGCGGGCGATCGCCGCTTCTGGAGCCGATATTATCGCCGTTGATGCTACTCTGAGAAACCGTCCTGCTGGCGGCGAAGACTTAAAGACATTAATCGCGCGAATTCACAGTGAATTGGGCAAATTAGTGATGGCGGATGTAGATACAATAGAAGCTGCGATCGCGGCTGCCGAAGCGGGTGCAGATACCGTAGCAACTACTCTTTTTGGCTACACTCCCCAGACGGAAAATTTATCGCCACCGGGATTTGATTTGCTTGCGGAAATGGTAGAAAAGCTTAAGGTTCCCGTTATCTGCGAAGGCGGGATATCGGGGCCGGAAATGGCTAAAAAAGCCTTGGATTTAGGAGCGGTGGCTGTTGTTGTGGGGACAGATATTACTGGGATTGATCTTAAGGTGACAGCCTATAAGTCGCTGATGGGGAAATAAGTTCGGCAACGGATGTAACGGATTTAACGGATTGAAGGCAGTTCGGCAACCGATTATTTAACGGATTTAAGCAATGTAACGGATGTAACGGATTGAAGGAAGAAGGGAGAAGAAATATTCGGCGATAGAAATGGCTTGTAGGCAAAGGAAACGCGCCAGCTAAGGGTGGGAAATAGCGGGCGATTTCCATCGCCCTTTATCAGGGGAAGTTGCTAAATCAGTGCGCCGTTGATAAAGCTGCTAACTACAGCTAAGGCGATCGCCCCCAGTACCGCGCTCCAAAGGCCCATCCGCAAACTAAATCCTTCAACTAACTTCGCAGCCGAGGCAAAAACAATCACGTTCATTACAAAAGCAAACAGGCCGGAAAGCAATCCCAGCGTCAGTAGGTTCGGTACGAAAAAAACTGCTTTTAGAATTGGCAAAATTAAAACATTCAACATTCCCAAAACCGCAGCGGAAATTACTGCTTTCGGTGTGCTGTCAATTTCTACGCCGATCGGCAGTTGAGAAATTAGTAGCAAGCTGCTACCTGTCACCAGCCAAGCAATCAAAAAATCGATCGGTTCCACAGCGCTCGTACCTCCTTAACAGTTGAATTGTTAAAAAAACCTGATATTTAACATCTACCTTAATCAAACAATCCGGCTGATTCGTCTGCCAACAGGCCGAATTTATGTCTGTCACTAAAGAGTGAGAAGTTCCAATCGCTGCATTTTCTGCCAAATGATCCGGATGGGAACCGTATCAACCTGTTAGTTGAATAAAAAGAGCAGATTAATTAATATGGCTGGCGATTTTTCTTTTAACTCTAAAATCAGATTCGACAAAAAAGCCTTGGACAACCCTGCACGGCAAGGCAGCCGATCGCTCCAAGTTATGATTTTTATGCTGCTCGTCACTACCTTGGTGACGCTACCGGTATTTCGTCTAGCCGAACTGCAACTGGTACAGGGAGCCTACAACCGACAGCG
Source organism: Microcoleus sp. B3-D7 (assembly GCF_036705305.1). NCBI lineage: Bacteria > Bacillati > Cyanobacteriota > Cyanophyceae > Oscillatoriales > Microcoleaceae > Microcoleus > Microcoleus sp. B3-D7. The sequence goes on from NZ_JAUBUE010000029.1 coordinate 77,563, forward strand.
GGCGGAAAATAACCGCATTCGCCCTGTTTCAGTCCCAGCGAATCGCGGTCAAATTTTAGACCGCAACGGCAAAATTTTTGCGGCCAACCGCGTATCTCGATCGGTCTATGTGTGGCCAAAAGAGCGATCGGCCAAGGAGTGGCAAGAGATCGCCGCTACACTGGGCCCGATCGTCAAACTTCCCGCAGCCGAAATTATCAAAAAAATCGATGGAGTGGGCTACAGATCAGCCCTGCCAGTGCGAATTAGTAAAGATATCGATGTCGCTACTTTCGTCGCGTTGGGAGAACAAGCTAATACTTTGCGGGGAGTTGAAATTCGCGTAGAATCGAGCCGAGACAATCCCCACCAGCAATTAGCAGCTCACCTTTTGGGATACGTCGGCGAAGCTAGTTTAGAGCAATTAAAAGCTAATCCTGCATATCCGATGGGGATGCTCGTCGGTCAAATGGGAGTTGAAAAATTAGCCAATTCAACTTTAGAGGGCGTTTGGGGAAACCGTTTAATCGAGGTGAATGCTAAGGGCGAGGAAATCCAAGATTTAGGTGTAAAAGACCCTATTCCTGGCAAACCGGTGCAGCTAACTTTAGATTTAGATATGCAGAAAACTGCAGAAAAAGCTTTGGGCGATCGCTTAGGCGCTGTTGTGGCGATCGACGTGAAAACCGGCGCTCTTTTAACAATGGCTAGTTGGCCGACATTTGATCCCAATATTTTCACCCGCAAGGTAACTCAAAAAGAATGGGATCGGCTGCAAGGGCCAGAAAAACCGTTTTTAAATCGAGCCGTTCAAGGTTATCCAGTCGGTAGCACTTTTAAAATTGTCACTGCTGTAGCCGGGATGGAGTCGGGCAAGTTTTCTCCTGACTCGACTTTGGTAAGTTCTGCTTCAATTAACATCGGCGGAATTTCCTTTAACGAACACGGCGCCGGTTACGGCGTTATCGGTTTCCGCGATGCTTTAGCCTACAGCAGCAATACGTTTTTCTATCAAGTAGGTATGACTGCTGGGCCGGAAGAAATGGCAAAATGGGCTAAAAAAATGGGTATTGGCGGTACTATTAATTTAGATCTTTTGGGGATAGACGGTGCCAATCACGGTCAAGTTCCGATACCAGCCGAGAAACAGAAAATGTATGGGGAAGATTGGTATGTGGGCGATACGGTAACAATGGCGATCGGTCAAGGTTTGGTACTTTGTACTCCCCTAGAATTGGCAGTGATGGTGTCAACTATTGCCAACGGTGGTTGGCGAGTGCAGCCACATTTGTTGGCTTCTCAAACCAATACGCCTGTTACTCAAAAAATTTCAACAGGTATTAAGCCGGCAACTTTAAATGTCATTAAACAAGGATTGATTGAGGTGGTGAAAAAAGGTACAGGCCGCGGCTTGAATGATGGTACTATTCCTTTAAGTGCGGGCAAAACTGGAACGGTGGAAATGCCCGGTCATCCTGACAATTCTATGTATGTGGGTTTTGCTCCTGCTGACAAACCTGAAGTTGCGATCGCAGTTATAGTTGAAGGCGGCGGATATGGTGCTGTATCGGCGGCACCAATTGCTCACGAGGTATTTAGAACCTATTTTCAAAAGCAGGGTTTTAAACCTACTAATAAGCCTCTATAGTCATTAGTTAATAGTGGACTGTTGACTGTTGACTGTTCTCATTTTGTCCCATACTTCGATCGCACTATCCTTGATATCTGGGAAAAGTGCGATCGATCAAAAGTTTTCCCCTACCAATCCTCTCACTTCCACGGTCGATAAATTCATCATTTGCGCTACCTGTTCCAGACCCACTCCAGAATTTAAGAGTTGATTTACGAGCGAGCGTAATGTTCACTCCGCAGCTAGTCGTCCCAGGTTCTCTTCCTTATGAGTCTTCAAAAACTCCCCCGTTTCAGGAACTCTAAACCTCAATTATCCTGAAATTAGATGCAATTCTAGTCCCAGCACTTCACTGAACAACCACAGCGTATCGAAAGCGATATTGTTGGCTGCAATCGGCTCATACTGATTGTTTATTAGACGTAATCCCTGTAAAATTGGATTCAGATAATCTCCCGACGGATCATACTGAAAATATTCCCTAACTCCCCAAGCCCGATAACTTTCCGGTTTGGTTTCTTGGTCTTTCGTCTGAGTTGTTTTCCAAGTAATTTATAACACAAAATCGGGAGTAATTCCGCCTTATTCCCCAACTTTATAATTATCTCTTTTGCGGTTTGCCACTCCAAACACCACATAAATATCCGGATCAACAACCGCTTGGTTGTTCCCTTGTTCATAATAAATGAAAGAATTAGCTGACACGTAAACATCAGAACGTTCTTGAAAGTAAAGCTTGACAGCTTCTACGGTGTAAGTCATTTAATCGCGCGTGATGTCGCTTTCAGCCATCGGCTCTCCGTCGCTGCTGGGATCTTCAATTTCTACTTGTTCGACTTGAGTTAAAATTGTCATTTTTCAATTTTCCTCAAAGTTAATTAATTTAATATCGGGTAAATAAGCGTTCTAAGGTTTCTAGTGAGAACTTCATTCCTAGTAGTTTTATGAGGACTGAAGCCCTCACTACAAACCTATTTAATTGTGGTCGTGACCGCTGACATGATAGGATTTAATGCTAGCATTCTGTCGGTACTTTTAAAAGTTCGAGATTTCTCAAACAAATCAACAGCCGTAAGGTACACAGGGAGCACGCTACATAATTAGGTTCTGCGTCCTGGACTCTAAGGCTGGTAAGATGGTGTACAGATACAGACTATTTAAATTCTAATTAATCCCTCTCTCTAAAATAATCATTTCCGAACCAACAACCGGACTTCTAGCTATTAACTTGCCTTCCATATTCGCAATTTCTAACTTGCTGAAATCGAGTGAGTTAGCCTCCTTCCACATCTTGGTTGCTAGTTGATTTTGCTCAACTACGCTGAGCTTGTACCAATCTTCAGCGACTTTTACTGTCAAAATGCTGCTGGAAAAATTAGCTTGAACAGACTCAACTAAACCGCCGCCCAGTCGATTCTTAATGTCAGTAACTTGATTTTGAATCCCAGCAATCAGAGACTGTTCGGGCGTCAGCGGGGGCGGTGGGATAATTTCTACTGGTTGCGGTTTTTCCGGCGCCACTAAATCGGGCAACTTGCTTTTGAATTTAGCAGAGATTGGCTCAGACGGTGCGATCGCCTCTGGCGATTTCGGCGTTCCCGATGCCATAAAATCACCAAAAGTTGGAGGCGACTGCTGCGCTGCTGGCAAAGGCACTTTTGCTACTTTATCCGGCGGTTTTCCTGAGAAACTGTTGAAAGTTAAACCGACTGCAACGATCAGAATTGCTGCTATGGCGGCGTTTAAAATTGGATCGGACAGCTTCTGGTTCGTAGATGGTGGCAGTAGCGATCGCACTAGCCGCACAATACTTTGCCAAAGTACACCGACGTTCTGTAAAAAACTCCCTTCCCTGCGTTGGGATACAGGTTTTTTCTCAACTTTTACAGCCACTTTTGGTGGCACACTGTTAACTTCTGCTGCAACAGCGGGAGGAGTTACTGTTGCTGAGTCAGAAGCGGTGGGCGCGATCGGCTTTACTTGCTGCAAGGGGGGTTCGGCTGGTAATTTTTTGCCTTTTTTTCCCAAATTCCCAATCGATGCCATCAAAGTTTTGATTCTCTGATTTTTGGGAACCGCGCTGCTGGCATTTTGAGTTTTGCTGCCAGTGGGGGCAGACTTTGCAGCCGAATCAACCTGCGGTGTCGGAGATTGAGAGGGTTCTGGAATTGACTGGTTTAGTTGTTCTTCTGACATTTTCTCTGCCTTGGGGCGTTGCAAATATATCTAAAAGCGATAAATTTTTAGTTGAGCCATCTCAACCTTAATTTATCATTTTATTAGTTGTAACCGAATCAAAATGAGCATCAAACGCCGTCACTTTCTAATTTTAGGCAGTCTCAGCAGCTTTGGTTTTGCCGGAGTCTGGAAAATGTTTCAGCTTCGGACTGCCTGGGGTACAGACGCCAACGCTGCTGTGCCTTCTAACGTTGAGGCAGAAAGGGCGATGGTCTCTTTGCCGGCCTCACCGCCTATTTTACGCTTTATTTCGGTAGCCGACACCGGTACGGGCGCTGAAGGTCAGTATGCTGTCGCTGAGGCGATGGCGCAATATCACCGGGAAAACCCTTTTAATGTTGCTGTTCTCGCCGGCGACAATATCTACAATAACGGCGAATTTGAAAAAATTAATGCTGTTTTCGAGCAACCTTATGGGCCGTTATTGCAGCAAGACGTAAAATTTTATGCTTGTCTGGGAAATCACGACATCCGCACTGGTAACGGCGACCAGCAAGTTAAATATGCGGGTTTTAATATGCAAGGTCGCTACTATACTTTTCGGCGCGACCCGGTACAGTTTTTTGCTTTAGATACCAATCACAATGCTGACTGGGAAAATCAGCTTGTTTGGCTGGAAAAAGAGTTGAGTCAGAGCACCGCACCTTGGAAAGTTGTGTTCGGCCACCACCCGATTTATTCCTCTGGCGTGTACGGATCGGATCAATCTTTTATTAAGACTTTGACGCCTTTGTTTCAAAAGTACGGCGTGCAGCTTTATATCAACGGACACGAGCACAGTTACGAACGCACTCGCTCGATTAACGGTACGACTTATTTAATTTGCGGGGCTGGGGCTGGCACTCGTCCGGTGGGGCGTTCTGAGTGGACGGAGTATTCTGCTAGCCGCCTGAGTTTTGCGACGTTTGATGTCTATGAAGACCGGATGTTTGTCAGTTCTATCGGTACTGACAAACGGGTTTTTGACCGAGGGGTGATTCAAGTGCGATCGGCTTAATTCAAATTATATTCAGGAGCCAACAAAATGAATAGGGGTTTTAGAGCCAATAAAACTGGTTTTGTTTTAGAAACAACTGTAGAAGGTACGTTGAGAGGCCACGGATATCTCGAAATATGCCCTCAGTTGCCGAAAAAGCGCAAGCGAGAGTGGCTCTTAATCTCTACTGAAAATTCCAACCGATATGCTAAACAGGTTTATATCGGGTCTAGCATTTATGAAACTGAAATAAATGTCGATTTTTATATTGTAAATTCCGGTTTGTTTCCTCGGGGTCTGATTGTTGAGTGCAAGTGGCAAGAAGACAAAGGTTCAGTAGACGAGAAGTATCCTTACCTAAATTTAAATATTAAAAATTGTTATCGGGTTCCTACTATTGTTATAGTGGGTGGTGACGGTATGAGGCAAGGTTCGATCGACTGGTTTAAAAAACAAATTTCTGACAATCAAAATCTGTTGGCAGTTCACAAGCTCGAAGGTTTTATTACCTGGGCTAACAAATATCTATAACAGAACTTGCGGAACTTTGCCGTGTGTGGGGAAACTACGTATTGCTGCTACAAAATATGCTTAATTAGAGAGTGGGCTTAAGTAAGGTTTAAAATAAACGTATTAATAATTCTTTGATTTTTCCGCGCTTAAAACTATTAGAATTAATTCCCCTAGATGCTGAAATTTCAATGAGTTTTGGCAGAAATTTATTGGGGAAAAATTGAGTATCGCTGTAGATTTTTTCGATAAAATCGCAGTTAGAATTAGATAGCATAACTTTCACGCCCCGTTCTGCAAGTTCTGCAAAAATATCTCTCAGTTTAAGCTGTTCCGATTCTTTGAAATTATCCCGGCTGTAAGTCGTGAAGTTACTGGTGGCACTGATGGGATAATAAGGCGGATCAAAATAAACAAAGTCTTCGCTGCTGGTAGCAAAATCCAAAATTTCATCGAATTTTCTGACTTCAATTTGAGCGGGCGCGAGTAAAGATGAAACCGATCGCAGTAAATCTGCTTGACAAATGTTAGGGTTTTTGTATCGACCTATGGGAACATTAAATTCACCTTTTGAGTTTTCTCTGTAGAGGCCGTTGTAACAAGTTTTATTTAGGTAAATCAGGCGTGCTGCTTTTTCTGTATCTGTTTTGTAGGAGCGCGATCGCACCGAGTAATAATAATCTTTATTGTCCTTGGTATGTTCTAACTGATGCTCCTCTAAAAGTAGAATCAGCTCCTCAACTTTATCCCTGACACAGCGATAAGCATTAATCAACTCAGGATTAATATCTGTTAAAACAGCTTGCAAACCAGGGTGCTGCTGTGCTAAGTAAAAAAATACAGCTCCGCCACCCAAAAAAGGCTCGTAGTAAGTTGTGAACTTTTCAGGAAAATAAGGTTGATATTGTCCAATCAACCTAGTTTTGCCTCCTGCCCATTTCAGAAAGGGACGTGGCAAGACGAAAGAAGGTGCGGAAGCAGACATTTATCTAGAAATAACGGCCCTATAATATTTATCACAACTAGAACTCAATAGAAATACTTCTGAAGTTCTTACCGGAGGTCGCGTGGCATTAAACAGACAGTGCCGGAGCCATCGGCAAAAAGTTTTCGTTAGAATTATATATATCAGCCTCGCCGGCAAAAATGCCCGATCGCCCGATTGGCGGATTTAGCTCCGGCTGTGCCAAAATTGTCTAACTCGCTCACAAGTGTTACCAGTCCAAGATCGAGCTGTGACACTTTACCCCACCAAGCCAATGCAAGATTTTATTAATAACGTCTCTCGCTACCCGCGCTTTTTCATTACGATATGTCTGGGAATTTTCTTTTTCCTGTTCGAGCGACTCAAACCCCTGCTCGATCGACCGGCAACTGCGATCGCCCTGATTAGTTCGATTGTAGCGACTTTTGTCTTTCTAACTTTTACACTGCGGGCTATGTTAGGCCTGAGTTCGGTTTAAAGCCAAGCTAAAACGCAAACATCAACGGCAAATTCAGTTAAAACACTAACTCCCAAAGTAGCTGCCAATTCTTGCAGGCGATCGCACACTTGACAATAGTCGCTGCGATAGATTGGAAGAGGAAAAAAATTGGGCTAGTTACGCCAGTGCTGCTCAACCAAGGCGCAGGCAAACATTACCGAAGTGCAGGGCGTTTGGGGCTATCAACATTCACTGGGGAAATACTGCACCTCTGTTTCCCCGGTGTCCCACTTAATCATTAGGAAGCGGCACACCCCGCCCCGCTTTCCTCTCCCGTTAACCTGACGGTATCACGAGAGTTTCCAGCGGACAAGACAGATGAAGTTTGAACATATCTATCAATTTTTTCAAGACCCCCCTCCTGTTTATCTAAACAAGGAATTAGCTGTGTGTTACATTCTCTCCGTGTTATTGCGCGGAGATTCCTACGGTACAGAACTGATTGGCCAACTAGAGAGGGAATTCCCCATCTACCGCCTTTCTGATACCGTTCTCTACAGCGCTCTGAAATTCCTCGAAGATGAAGGCGTCATCACCGGTTACTGGAAAAAAGTAGAAGGACGCGGCCGCCCCCGCCGGATGTATCAAATCCTCGCTGAGTGGCGGCACCAAGCTCAAGACCTTGCTCGTCTCTGGCACGATTACATTGGTCAGGGAAACGGCGCTTCAGAGCGTCGTTCCCGCCCCTTAGAAACTGGTCAGACGGGTTAACCGAGTTGGAATCGGATGCCTAAACCCTGGAGATGCTGGCGCTACTTGCAAAGCGATTTGCCTTCCTTGCCTTCGCTTTGCTCGATCGCCCGCGGCACAGCGATTAAAGCAGCTACACTACGTCAGGACTTACGCATTGTCACTTGAGAATTAGGGATGATGGGGAGATATGGGAATTGGGTGATGGAGAGCAAAACGCCTTGCAGAAGAAGCTTTCTGCGAATTTTGATAACAAAGTGTCTGCGTAAGTCCTCGATCGCTTTCGTATGTCAAGTTATGTAAAGTAATAGTAGATAATTTCAATTACACAAACTTCTACCGATGGATACTGCTGTTCTTCCTTCAACATTTGTGCTAACGCTACTGCTGGCTGTTGGCTTGTTTTTCTTCATCAAGGCTTCAGTCAAAGATCGAATCGAACAAGTCAAGCTGGCTTCTGAGAGCGCTCAAGAGTCACTGTTAGCCGACTTACAACAGTATTTTGCCGATAGAGCTTACCGAGTTGCAGCCGTCGATGCCCCCAACTATAAAGTCACGTTTGAGGGTTTTGTGCGGCCGAGTTGGTTTCTAGCTATTTTTCTAACTCTGCTGAGTGCAGGCGGCGCTCTGTGCTTGGGACTGGTTTTGGGAATGCTAGTTCCTCAACAGGGTCAAATTTTCCTAGCTTTGGTACTGCTGTCCCCGCTAGCGGGGGTATTTTACTGGAAAAAAGCTGGACGCTCTGAGCAAGTCTCCCTCAAACTCGAATCAGTTGCTGAGTCGGGAAGCCAAACCAAGAGCTTTGTTACTGTCAGAGCTCACCGCGATGAACTAGCAGCCATGCAAAAAGCTTTAGATTTGAAACCGATCGATTAAAAGTTTGACGCGGAACGTTTTTTGATATGCTAGATGCCGTAGTTAGACTTCTAGCTGACAAACCGATGACTCAAGAGCGGCTCTTTCGTTGATAAACCAGTGATAAACCAGTGGCTGTTTTTTTGATCCACTTGTTCGATCGACCAAAAAGTAAAAAAAAACCATTATCGTGAAAGTGCCAATTGTGGCGATCGCCCTTGGGCTGCGATCAAGCCTGTTGCGATGGCTCCTTATACCCTAATTCGTAAGGACTTTTCGCAGAAATTTCAGTTGGCACTCTCCAGACAATGAGAACTCTCGCGCTTTTGTTAAAAGACTTAGAAAAACATTGCTGTCAATGTTTTGAGCTAAACATTTTGAGCTATGCGCGGCTGGCTGACACCACAGGAATTTTTTCTGTGGTAGCTTCCAACATCACCTTTAAGCTGGGAAACAAGAAATGGTTCTCTTCTACGTATTGGGCTCCAAATAAACCTTTTTCAGCCCAGAAGTATCTGTCAGTGGTATGCTCGTTACGCTTGACTAACAGCAAAGCTGGGGGAGCAATGCCTTCTGCATGGATGAACTTGCGAGCCGCTGTTACGGGTTTATCTTCGCCGCTCTCGATGCTATATTGAGGCACACACTCTAAAATTCTGCGTCCTTCTTGTCGGCGGCGACTCTTGCGTTTGCGTCTCCTGGCCAATTTCTTTACCTCCTCTGTGAGCAGACAGTATGAGCAGACAGGTTGTAATGATAGCTACCAAATCCGAGGCCAGTATATCCGTTCTAGCTCAAAATTTCAACTGTTTTTAATATATCGACATAATCTTAACATTCGTGCCGATCGACAAAAGTGTAGGGGTTGTGGTAGGGCTGGCCGCAAGTTCCGGCAAGATCCAAGGTTGGGGATCGGTGGAAGCTGCGCGGAGGGCGATGCGGGGCAATTTTGGTTCATGAAAGCCCCATGCCTTCAACATAGCTGCCTTCTATCAAAGGGAAGAAACCTGAAACCTAGAAGTCTCTCATCAGTAATCGGTAGCCGATCGTTTGTAATTTACTTAGAATTCCGTTAGATATCTTAATGTGGCGCTCATGTTAATGCCAGCCAGTTCAGAATTTGTCAAACTTTGCCGCTCGCAGGTGGCCATCGCCGTTAGTTTGGGAGCGAAATTCAGCGCGGTATACCTGACACAAGAGTTGGTAGAAGGCAGCGAAGCAAAGTTGGTGCCGATCGCAGTTTACCCAGAAAGCTCAGCCGAATCGGAAGAAAATCAGGGGTTGAGGTTGCAATGTTCCGAAAGCTCGACAGTGAAACCAGTGCCGCGACTGCTGGCGCCGCCGGTTCGGCCTGTGGAAGAATCAACGGTGGGGGCGATCGCACCCGAGCGACTTCCGGGTAAGGAGCGCAGTTCCCATCAGTGCCAAGGCCCGGAGAATGTGTGGCAGCAGCGGATGCAAATTGTGACGCCTCTGATACACGAGGGAGCTGTAATGGGACTCCTAGTCAGCGGTCGGCAAGACAGGCCTTGGAACGAGCGAGAAGAGGCTCAGATACAACAAATTGCTCGCACCTTAGCCCTAGCCTGCATTTTAGACCAGCGATCGCAGTGGATGCAGCAGGAATTGGGTACGAGTCGGCAAATCCAGGCTCAGGTTTACGACACGATGCACAATTTGCTGCACCAGTTCAAAAGTCCGCTGACAGCGTTGCGAACTTTTGGCAAGCTGTTAGCGCGGCGGCTGGTACCGGAAGACAAAAACCGCAATGTGGCTTTTAGTATTGTCCGAGAGAGCGATCGGCTGCAAGAGTTGCTGGGCCAGTTCGATCGAACCGTTGACACCGGCGAAGCACATCTAAAACTGCGATCGGGGACTTCAGAAAAAGCAATGTCCAATGTGGAATCAATCCGGCATTCTCCTCTGTCGCTGTTACCTGCTGCCAATTTGCAGGAATCCTGTTTTGTGGCAGAAGTCTTAAAACCGCTGTTAATTTCCGCCGAGGCGATCGCATCTGAAAGGCATCTGAAATTGCTAGCCGACATTCCGGCAGATTTGCCGCCAGTCTCAGCGAACGATCGAGCTTTGCGCGAAGTTTTGAGCAATTTAATTGACAATGCTTTGAAATATACCCCTGCCGGCCACCAAATTTATATTAAAGTCAGGTACAAAGCAGCGGATGGCGATCGGGCAGGATACAGCCAATTGCCTGCCATAGCAGTTGCCGTTAGCGACACAGGTTCCGGCATTCCTCCCCAGGATTTAGAGCATTTATTTGAGCGGCACTACCGGGGAGAAAAAGCGCAGACCGAAATTCCGGGTACAGGATTGGGTTTGGCGATCGCCCGCGATTTAGTCCGCCAAATGCAAGGAGAAATAGAAGTATTTTCCCCAGTCAATCCTGAATGGCTGCCATCGGCGGAAACTCATTTATATCCAACCGATCGCGGCACTACCTTTGTGGTTTGGCTACCAGTGAATAAGTAACGAACTCTATTGCTTAAAGACATTTTTTATGAAGCATCTACCTTTATCCAATCAAATTTCCAAGTTATCAAATTCTTTAAAAGTTTTCAAGAAAAACTTTTTTGGTGTACCGTTTTTAGCTTTTTTTAATATTATGACTCTTCTGATTTTGGGCGGGGTGAGCATATACGCCAAACTCAACAACAAGGGACGCGGAGTTGAACGCCTATTTAGCGACCCTTTTAATTTCTGGTTCCCTTACGAAGGCATTCTCACCGGAGTTTCCGAAGTTCTCGGGTGTCTCCCAGTCGCAATTTGTGCATTTACTTTCGGAGTGTTGCGCCAAAAAGATCGGGGTAGTAGATCGGCGATATTCTTATTTTTTAGTGCTTTACTCCTGGGAGCCTTTTACCTGGATGACAGGTTTCGGATGACTTTGATTATGTCTCGGTTGGGAATATCTAAGAAAATAATTTATTTGTGTTATGGGAGTGCAGTTTTCCTTTACGGAGTTAAGTTTTGGCGATACATCAAAACCACTCATTACCTGCCATTAGTTGCAGCATTCTTCTTGTTTGCTATCTCGCGGTTAGAGGATCTTTTAGAGACTCCACATCAAGCATTACACGCGATGCTAGAAGATGGCACTAAATTATTAGGTCTTGTGAATTTAGCCGTGTATTTTTGGTACGTCTGTCATCATGAAGTTTGGCGGCATTTCCAGCAAAGCGAAAATCGTTGATCGCGTCGATGATATTACAAAAAAAGTCGTTTCTGAATTAAGGGATCACTAAGCAACGCCGGCAATCGCATAAAACCAAAATAATTTCTTTGATTTTGATATGGCATTGGAAGATTAGCAAATTTTATATAGTAAATTAATAATCCAAAAGAAAGTCTGATCAACTTGTTGTCTCATTTAGAATAAAAAAATTTTTTTCGCTTCAAACTAGCTATCAGGGTGTATTAATATTGTATTTTCGCGCTCAACTCTTGTCCTATAGGTTGTGTTAATAATTTGACATTCCTCGGTAAAATTTGGGTAAACTTTCCAGCAATCTGTCAGATAACAATAGCATTTCGATTTATGAACAACAGTCCAAAGTTGTTCAAAGGTTTGGCGACTATGATCGCCTAATACCCATCCTAAAATAGCGGGTGTAAAGTGGTCTACTGCTGTCCATAACCAGATGCAAGTTTTTTGTGAGCCGACAAATGTTTCTAATTCATCCAATCCACCCAGTTGTGGATTTGTCTCTGTGCGCTCAAAATCTGGCAAGAGTTTTCCTACTGGTTTGAGCCAATTAATTATTGTCGTAGCACATTTTTGACTCTCTCAATTGCTCGCCAACCCATACCATTGACCTACATTTTTAGAGAGTAATTTTTAACCTCTTCAGAGTAACCTTTCTGAGGTTGATAGCAATCTATAAATTGTCTGCAACAACCGACACAAATATAATTCTGTTTACCTCTTTTTATGACCATTTTTATTAACAGAAGTTGCCTGACATTCAGGACATTGCAGAATATCTGCGTTTAATGAGTGTTATTTTTTTGCCGATCGCACTATAAACTTATCATACCCTAATTCAGCCGCGCCCTAATTGATGTATCACCGGGTTCATCAGCTTTGACTATTTTTTTACGAAACTCGATCGCAGAAAGTTTCATTTTTTCCGCTTATCTACTGACTGCACTGTACTATATATACATGGAATAGGCGGTATTTTTACGGCACAGTTGGTAAGACCTCGGAAGAGATTGTTAAAAAATATATGGGAAACCAACACAATTAAGTTAGAAGAAGGTGGCTTTAGCCACAGCAGCCAGACTTTTGAAGGGGTGGACTTGCTGCGCGAAAAAAGTCTGTCATAATTCAGATTAATTAGCCATTAGCACTTACCCTGTTTTTATGCAACTGAAAACAGCTATACGATCAATTCAGCCCTATGAATTTTCTAGGCCATAGCTACCGCGAGATGGGTTCCTATACAGATAGTAGGCATCTCAATAATAAACTGCGTTCCCTGCTCTGGCGTAGAAATACACTCCAAGTGACCGCAGTGTTTTTCTAGCAGAATTTTTTTGCTGATTGACAATCCCATGCCTGTACCTTTTCCTATTGGTTTAGTAGTAAAAAAGGGAGTGAAAAGTTTAGCACGAACTTTCTCAGTCATGCCAGCGCCATTATCGGCAATTGTTACCCGAATGCCTGAACCCGTGCTAATATTCTCCTGCGAACTACCCGGTAGGACTTCAGTACGAATCAAAATTTTGGGGTGAAAAACTGCACCCTCTTCTCTACTTTGCCGCTCTTCTAAAGCATCTATAGCATTCGCTAAAAGGTTCATAAACACCTGGTTGAGCTGACCTGCATAACAGGTTACAAGCGGCAATTCACCATAGTCTCTAATCACATTAATAGCAGGACGATCTGACTTAGCCTTGAGGCGATGCTGCAATATCATCAAGGTGCTATTAATACCTTCGTGAATATCTACTGATTTGATTTCAGTTTCATCTAAGCGCGAAAAATTGCGTAGAGACTCCACAATTATACGAATGCGGTCGATACCTAACTGCAAGGAAGAAAGCAACTTTGGCAAATCGTCCATGATAAATGGCAACTCTCCATCTTCTATTGCATTGAGAATTTCTGCTTCTGGTTGTGGGTAATGCTGTTGGTAGAGATTCAACACATAGATGAGTTCTTTAATATAATCTTTCGCATAGGAGATATTGCCGTAAATAAAGTTAACCGGATTATTAATTTCATGAGCGACACCTGCGACTAATTGACCGAGACTAGACATTTTTTCACTTTGAACTAGCTGGAGTTGTGTCTCTTGCAGTTCTTGGACAAAATGCTCTAAGGCAAGAGCTTTTTGGTGTTCTTTTTCTTCACTGATACGGAGTGCTTGTTCTATTTGTTCGCGCCGCTCTATTTCCGACTGCAATTTATGACCTAAACAAAAACTTCTCAAAGCTGTTAGCACTGTAGTGTATAGCTTTGATGTCGTTAATTCAGTTTTAGTTTTATAGTCATTTATATCATAATTGATAATAACGCTTTTTTCGGGTACTTGACCGGGTTGACCAGTGCGTAAAATAATTCGCACTAACTGATTGCCTAACACTTCGCGGACATATTTCACAAACTCTAAGCCAGCGTCATCCGTTTCCATGATTACATCAAGCAGGATGATAGCCACATCAGGATGTTCTTGAATTAACTGTTTAGCTTCCTTAGCCGAATAAGCACTAATAAATTTTAAAGATTTATTTTCATAAACAAACTTTCTTAAGGCGAGATCGGTAGCTGTGTGCACTTGAGCCTCATCATCTACAATCAAAATTTTCCAGCTTTCTGTCGGAAAATCTTCTGATACTTCATCGGCAAAAAATAACTCTTCATCTGAGTTAACTTCTTCCGCAAATAACACTTCTTCAGATGATTTTTCATTTGAAAAGCCGTAAATATTCTTGTCCATTGCTGCTCACCTTTCTGTGTTACTGATGTTTGGATTTAGGAAACTACGGTTGTGAATCGATTTGGACGGGTAGCTTAATAATAAACTTGGTGCCGACTCCGACCTCACTTTTACATTCTATTTCACCCAGAAGTTTTTGGGTAACTAAATTGTAGACAATATGCAATCCCAACCCGCTACCACCCTGACCGCGTTTGGTAGTAAAGAATGGCTCGAAAATTTTACTTAAATTTTCTGGGGGAATGCCTTGACCATCATCGGAATATTCAAAGCTAAGTCGAGATCCCTCTTGCTGCCAATCAAAAGCCAGCTTTCCACTAGCGCCCGGTTCGTAAGCGTGAATCAGAGAGTTCATCAGCAAATTTGTGATAACTTGGGATAATGCACCTGGATAAGAATCTAGGGCTATTTTGGTGTCTCCCTTAATTTCGATCGAATGTTTGCTATTTCTCAATTTTGGTTTTAATTGGATTAAAATTTCATCGAGATAATCTCTTACCAAGAAAGTTCGTCCTTCTTCGCTAGAGCGATCGACTGCTACTTCTTTAAAGCTCTGAATCAATGCTGCTGCCTGATTTAGATTAGTTAGAAGGGTGTTGCTGCTTTGGCTGGCTATATCCAAAAATTCTTCTAGTTCCGAGCGTTTCATTTTGCCACTCTTATAAGTAGAAGCAAATTCTGTGGTATGTTCTGCTAAAGCTGACGCAACGGTGACACCAACGCCGATGGGAGTATTAATTTCATGGGCGACGCCTGCTACTAATCCTCCCAGCGATGCCATTTTTTCCGATTCCACTAGCTTACTTTGAGTCGCTTTTAAAGCATCCAGCGTGTTGGATAATTCGTGGGTGCGATCGCTCACTAATTGCTCTAAGTTTTGATTGAACTCCTGCAAGTTATTGTAGAGTTGGGCATTTTCAATGGAAATGGCTATTTGGGCCGATAACAATTTTAACAGTTCTAGCCGATCTGTAGTGAAAGCTCCTTCTGTGAGATTATTTTCTAGGTAAAGAATGCCTGTCAGTTTGCCTTGGTGCAGCAGAGGAGTGCAGAGAATCGATTTCGGTTGAGTGGCTGCAATATAAGGATCGCGGGTAAATTGTCCCTCTTGGGTGG
>NZ_JAUBUE010000030.1:0-91864 GCF_036705305.1 Microcoleus sp. B3-D7
GAAATCTGTTCGTTGTCATCTTACAATTTTATTCTTGAAGCCCTATTCTATGCAGCTTCATATTAAATTGGTATAAGTGGATTTATTTTAAGAAAAATGCTCCCAGCTTGGAAATAGTGCCGTCAACAATGGAAACAGTATCGGAAATACAGCAAGCCTTTGCGATTGCCAATGAAACTAATTTGAATCCAGAGGAGTTGGCATATTTAGAAGAACACGAAATGTTTATTCTCGATCAGCAGCGTGTCTTGCTCAAGGGAATTGAAAAAGGCATCGCACAAGGCAGAGAACAAGGCATCCCAGGAGGCAGAGAAGAAGGACTCGCGCTAGGAATGAGAGAAAAGGCTCTATAAATTGCTAGGCAACTTCTCAATGTCCTTGACAATCAAACCATTAGTCAAACTACTGGTTTGAGCGTTGAAGATATCCAAAACTTGCGGGAGGAATAGAAGCAAGGGAAAAAGTGCGATCACACAATGAGTGTACCTTTTCTCGTTAACAGGCTCAGCCTGGTAGCACTGGTTTTTGAGGCTCTGCCTCTGTGATTGAGAATTACGCTAAATATTAACTCTCATCCACCTAATACTCAAGGATGAGCCTGCCCTCTCTCTAAAGGAAGATTTCATTAAACGAGTAAATTCCGTATGATGCTCTAAAAGTCAGTTAGAGGGGAAAGCTATCTCCGACTGTAGCTCCGAATAACTGACCAATCTTACAATATAAAAAAATACATCTCATGACATCAGTCACTCCAAATCAAACTTCCTCTCAATACGAAGTTAGCGAAGCCGAAGAAAAAATTGACTCTCTGGTAGAAGAAGTTAAGCCAGAAAGCGAACTCGATTTAGAATTCCTCTACACCAGAGACATTGAATTCCGACAAGAAACAATTTATTTCATTGTAGTCGATCGCTTTTACGACGGCGACCCCGCAAATAACGAAGGCCCCAACCCAGAACTTTACGATCCAGAAGGCAAAGATTGGGGCAAATATTGGGGCGGCGACTTGCAGGGAGTTATCGACAAACTCGATTACTTAAAAGATATGGGAGTTACCGCAGTTTGGCTGACTCCACTGTTCGAGCAAGTTGAAGCATTATTTGTCGAACAAGCTGCAATTCACGGCTACTGGACTAAAGATTTTAAGCGACTAAATCCCCGCTTCATTGCCACAGGCGACAATCCTTCTATCAACCAAACACAAGAAACTAAAGATACCGTATTTGACAAATTAGTATACGAGTTGCACCAGCGAAATATGAAACTCGTGCTCGATATTGTCTGCAATCACAGCAACCCAGATTTTAGTGGTAAAAAAGGGGAACTCTACGACGACGGCGTAAAAATAGCTGACTTTAACGACGATGAAGATGACTGGTATCACCACTACGGCGAAGTCACAAACTGGGAAGATGAATGGCAAGTCCAAAACTGCGAACTCTCTGGTTTAGCAACTTTCAACGAAAACAATATTGCATACCGCAATTACATTAAGTCAGCAATTAAACAATGGCTGGACAGAGGCGTTGATGCTTTGCGGGTTGATACAGTCAAGCATATGCCTATTTGGTTTTGGCAGGAATTTAATGCTGACATTTTAACACACAGACCTGATGTTTTCATTTTTGGCGAATGGATTTACAGCGACCCTAGAAACGATCGTTCTGTGGAATTTGTCAACGAGTCGGGGATGACTATTTTAGATTTTGGTCTGTGCGTGGCAATTCGAGAAGTATTGGGAAAGGGTGCGGAGGCGGGATTTAAGTTAGTCCAAGATGTCCTGAATTTGGATCACCGCTACTACGGGGCGACGGAGTTGATTACTTTTATTGACAACCACGATATGCCGAGGTTTCAGTCGTTGAATCCCGATCCAGAAATGCTGCGGTTGGCGATAGGTTTAATTATGACGACTCGCGGCATTCCCTGCATTTATTACGGCACCGAACAGTATCTTCACGATGATACCGAAGGGGGAAACGACCCCTACAACCGCCCGATGATGGAAAAGTGGGATACTGATTCGCCGATTTATCGAGATGTGCGGTTGCTGTCGGGCTTGCGGCGGCTGAATCCAGCTATTTCGATGGGGAGTCAGTGGCAAAAATATCTAACTGCTGATGTTTATTGTTACGTGCGTCGCTATCGCGATTCCGTGGTGTTTGTAGCGATGAATCGGGGCAATTCTGTGACACTTAAAGAGGTGGATACTGAGCTGCCTGATGGAGAGCATACGGAGGTTTTATCCCGCCGTAAGTTTGAAGTTAAAGATGGAATGCTGTACAACTTAGAGTTGGGTTCGCGGGAAGTAATGATTTTTAGCCGCGTCGGAGAGCGAGTTAAGGCGAAAACTATTGTGCGGGCGCAGCTTAACAGCGTTAGAACTCAGCCTGGGGAAAGAATTGTGGTGATTGGAGATTGTCCTGAATTGGGGAATTGGGATATTAGTAAGGGCTACCCCTTAGAGTATATCAATACTAATACTTGGTTTGGGGAAATTCCTTTTAATGAAAGTGCGGGGAAGTTGATTTCTTATAAGTATGCGCTGCTACGGGAAGGACTGTCGCCGCTGCGAGAAAATCTGGTTTGTCGCCGCTGGGTTTTAGTTTCGGAAGGGACTGTGAAATGGCGGGATAAGTGGGCGAGTGGACGGGAGTCTTAATAGTTTTGATTTCGGAGTTTTGAGTGAAACCGTTTTAGGCACAGAAACCGAGTTTGATGAACGAAAATACTTCCTTAAGCCTTTCGATTATCTTTGTCAAACCCGGTTTATTTACTAGGTAAGTAACTGCTGTGAGATTTAATTAGGAACTGCAACTCATAATTGATGATTTTTTAAATATAGCGATCGCAAATCATTCATAAATCGATTGAGGGTTCGATCGAGCATGAGTTTTATGAGAATGTTAGCTCAAAATCACCAAACTTGTGTAGCTTGGGAAAGTCAAATCTTTGCTGCTGTATGGTAAAATTGAAGAACCATTTAACCAAGGAAAAAGAACCGATCCGATTCCCAAATTTTCTCACCCAAGTTTTGGCATGGAGCCAAATATCCTCTACGGGATTTTGCTCGGGAGCATTGGGAGCAAATAGGACACAAGTTAAAGGCCATTCATCCTTCGGTTTGCCTCGATTAACTTCTTCTAGGTAAGCCTTCATCTCTTTATATTTGTGGTAACTAGCTCCATCCCAAATAATCAAGTGTCTCGCTTCAGGATTTAAGCATTGTAAATACTTTAAGAAATCGACCGTATTCTCGGAATTCGCAGTCGCATATTCTCGCAGAACAAACTGTTTGGTTAAATAATCGGTCGCACCATAATAAGTTTGTTTTTCTCTCTCATTTACCACTGGTATTTCTATTTTCTCATTGCGCCTTCCCCAAACATAGCCACAGGCATCTCCCCAAAGAAGGTGACACTCATCAATCAAATACACCACAAGCTTTCTCGACTCTATAGCTTCTCGATGTTCTTCGAGAGTTTCACAAATTTCTTGGTGCTTTTTTTTGACAAGCTCTTCATCACCTTTTGGGTTCTTTTTTTGAGACTTTTTCCAGCTAATTCCCGCTGACTTAAAGAGTTGATAGTAGCTGGTTTGAGATTTAAATTCAATCTGATATCGCTCTGCTATATAATTGGCAACAGCAGATATATCCCACTGATTTTTATCGGTTAACCATTGGATAATTTCCTCTCGTTCTTCTGGCTTAAGCTGTCCCTGCGAGCCTCGATGATTTAAGAGCAATCCTTCAATTCCATACAACGCATAATTGATTTTCCACTTGCTGATAAATGGAGATGATACTCCCAAAATAGTTGGGATAGTTTTGCGACATATCCCTTCAATTAGCATCCGAACAGAAGACAGCTCTTTTTAGTTCTCTTGGGTCGGGATTGCCGGCAATAAAATTTTCGAGTTATAATAAAGCCTGGGCTGCATCTTCTTTGAATTTGTCTGACGATTTCTCTCGGGACATCTCAACTTCTACTTAGATTTACATCTCTCATTATACACGCTCGATGATTTACAAATCATTTGCGCTCGCTATATGACTTAGGTAATAAATAGTTGGGCTTTTTATCTATGTCAGTAAGGTGTGCATTGTGCATCCTGCAGACGTGATTTATGGTGCGCCGAGGCGCACCCTACAGTTTTATTAAAGCGATCGCCACTTCTGGGCTAAAACATCGACATAACGTTCGCTGCTGTGCTGGTTCACAACCATTTCGTAGCCGCGCTGCGCTTGAGATTCAGCTTCTTGAGGATTTTTTAGCAAATGGACGATCGCATCCCGCAAACCTGTTGCATCTCCCACATTTACAACTTTGGCAAGATCCGGGGCAGCTAAATAATCGACCCTACCTTGAGTCCCAGTCATGACGACCGGGCGGCCATTGCTTCCAGTAAAACCTGCACTCCAGCAGCATATTTATTGTCCACCAAACAAACTGCAATTTGGTGCTGGCACAAATTATCTAACCTCAGAAAATTCTATCCTCAACTATTGAAAGTGGTGGTGCGGTCAGTCAGTCGATTTTAGATTTTAGATTTTAGATTTTAGATTTTAGATTGACTCTACACATGATGAATCTGGGGGTTCTCCGTCATGTCTAAATTTTTTTAATTCCACCACTCCTGTCTGGGACTTGTATAGCAACGGCCCTCATGCTTAGGAAACCGGGTTTATGGACAACCGGGCGCAAATCCTGTACGACTCAAAAACAGTGACTCGCGCCGATCGATTCAAAGGACTTAAGCTTTTATGCTGAAGTTAGCTAAAGAATTTATGTTTAACCTCATGTATATTTCTCCAGAGCAAGACCAAAAAATTCGCTACACCCTACGCGAGTGCGGTCAAGAAGCTTACAAGCTAGCCGCCGAACCTTTTGAAGTTTCCGAGAAAGGGCCCAACGACTACGTGACGAGTATCGATCAATACCTAGACCGACAACTATCGGCAGCATTTAGCGCTTTGTTTCCTGAAGACGGCAGGATCACCGAGGAAAACAGCGCCTCCAGAGCAGCTTACGGGGCCAATTACCAACGCCTCTGGTGCATCGATCCCCTCGACGGGACTGAAGAATTTATTCGGGGAAAACTGCACTACGCTTCGATGGTGGGGCTGCTGCTTGAAGGGGAACCGGTGGCCGGCTGGCTCAACGCCCCGGCTTTTGACCAAATGTATTTTGGTGGCAAAGATTGGGGATTGTTCCAAAGTGTGGGAACCCAAGCGCCGCAGCCGATCGCGCTGTGCAAACCGCCGGCTCCGACAGCGGAAAATTGTAAAATTATTCTTGGAGACAAAGACCAGAAAAACTACGCCCGGGCGATCGCCCAAAGCATCCCCGGAGCCGAATTTTACTCGCTGGGCAGCTTTGGCTTAAAAGTGATGGAAGTTATCTTCGGTAGAGCCGGTTTGTATTTGTATCTCAACGGCAGAGTTAAAGTTTGGGATACCGCCGGCCCTCTGGCTCTAGCAAAAGCAGCCGGATTGGTTTGTTGCGACTTGCAAGGTCAACCGCTGAGGTGGACTAAAGATGCGATCGAGCCGGAAACTCTGGCCCACACACAGTCAATCGCGATCGGCTGGCCGGAATACATAGAACCTCTGTTGGGTAAAGTTCAACAGGCAGTGGCCGGCTTGTAAACCCGTTTAAGATTAAAGAATCTGCCGATTTTACGTGAACCGGGCCTCTGCACCCTTATCATCAATTAAAGGAGCAACAGATTGTTTGTGTTCCCAAACATCGATCGTTCCCTAGCTGTTGGGTGTCGCCTAATCATATTTCCCACCTCCGCGAGTTTGCATGAAGACAGAAGCTTTCAGTGAGCTGTTCCCTCTATTTAAGGGTGCTAACCCAGAAACCTTGGGAGGGTTGCTATCAAATGCCGTCAAGCATGAGTATCCCCCGGGCCGAGCTGTAGTGATGGAGGATTCTTGGGGCAACGCGATTTACTTTGTCGTGTCTGGCTGGGTAAAAGTCCGCCGCTTGTCAAACGATCGAGCTGTATCAATGGCTATTTTAGGACGGGGTGCCTTCTTCGGCGAAATGGCCATTCTGGACGAATCTCCCCGATCGAATGACGTACTTGCTCTATCGCCAGTGCGACTTCTCAGCGTCACAGCTCAGCGATTTATCCAAACCCTGTTTAAAGACCCGCAATTGCACCACCGGATGCTGCAACTGATGGTACGGCGGCTGCGCCAAACCAATCTCCGCTATCAACTCCGCAACCGCCAGCCAGCGGTTAAACTAGCAAATACTTTAGTCGAGCTGGCAGAAAACTACGGTCAGAAAACTGCTGAGGGCAAAGATATCTTCAATATTCCTTATGAAGACTTAGCTGATGTCACAGATATCACCCTAGATGAAACCAGCAAAATTATGGAAAAACTCGATAGTAAAGGTTGGATCAATATCGATCCAGACCGCCAAACTATCCATTTGATCAACCTCAAGCACTTGATTAATTTGGCAAGTCAATGACTGATGTTACTTGTTTGGATACTTCGTCCGCTGCCGGCAACAGTCAGGGGCAACTAACAGCACCGACAATTCAATATTCGGTGGCGATGCCCAATCCTGAATCCCACCTCTTTGAAGTAACTTTGCGCGTGCAAGGTTGGTCGGAGCAGGTTCTGGATTTAAAAATGCCTGTTTGGACTCCCGGTTCTTACTTGGTTCGAGAGTACGCCCGCCACCTGCAAGATTTTAGCTCACAGGTGGGCGATTCCCTACGGGATAGCTACGCCGCGCGTGCTTTACCTTGGCGCAAGCTCAGCAAAAATCACTGGCAAATCGAGACAAATTCCGTGTCAGATGTCACGGTTTTCTACCGCATTTTTGCCAATGAACTGACAGTGCGAACCAATCATTTAGACTCGACTCACGGTTATTTCAATCCGGCGGCTTTGTGCTTTTTCTTGCCCGGTTTTGAGAGCAACTGCTACACCGTAACCGTTGTGCCGCCGCAGCCCGAATGGCGCACCGTTACTACTTTGCCACCTGTTTCTGGCCAAAATCTTACTTTCGCTGCTGCGGATTTTGACACTCTGGTAGACAGTCCTTTTGAGATTGGCTATCACGAAGTGTACGAGTTTGAAGTGATGGGAAAAGCCCACCAGCTAGTTGTTTGGGGGAAAGGCAATTTAGAACCAGATCGCACGATTCGAGACATCCAAAAAGTGATCGAAGTCGAGGCAAAAATGTTCGGCGGTTTGCCTTACGAACGCTATGTGTTTTTCCTGCATTTGTCTGGCTCTGGTTTTGGCGGTTTGGAACACAAGGAGAGCTGCACTCTCAACTATCCGCGTTTTGGTTTTCGGGCTAAGGAAAAGTATGAACGCTTTATTCAGTTGGTAGCTCACGAGTTTTTTCACCTGTGGAATGTCAAGCGCATTCGACCGAAAGCTCTGGAAGTATTTGACTACGAAAAAGAGAATTATACTCCTTCTTTATGGTTTTCTGAAGGGACTACCAGCTATTACGATTTGGTGATTCCTTTTCGAGCTGGTCTCTACAGCGTGAAAGGTTTTTTCCAAGGTATGGCTAAGGAAATTACTCGCTTGCAGACGACTCCGGGGCGGAACGTGCAGCCTCTGAGCGAGTCGAGCTGGGATGCTTGGATTAAACTTTATCGCCGGGATGCTAACAGCGATAATTCGCAGATTTCCTATTATTTGAAAGGGGAAGTTGTTTCGTTTTTGCTCGATTTGTTGATTCGAGCTAGACACGGCAATGAGCGATCGCTCGACGATGTGATGCGTTTGATGTGGCAGCAGTTTGGCAATGCTAATTCGACTGAAAATGGCGATTTTGACCTGAAGTCGGAAACAGACGGCAAGTCGGCGCATTTGACATCAAACGGACACTTAAATTCTCCTTCGCTGCCCGCAGAAATAGGCTTTACTCCCGAAGAGTTGCAAAGTGCGATCGAGTCCGTCGCCGGCATTGATTTGAGCGACTTTTTTGCGCGCTATATAGACGGTACAGAAGAGTTGCCTTACAACAAATATCTCGAACCTTTCGGGCTGCAAATTTGGGTAGATGAAACTGACCGAACGCCTCGCATCGGTTGGACGTTGGGATCGGAAAACGGGCGGGAAATGGTTAAATTTGTCGAAATAGGCTCTCCGGCACAATTGGCGGGAATTGACGCTGGGGACGAGTTGCTGGCGATCGAAGGTTTTCGGGTAAATTCAGAACAAGCGGGCGAGAGACTAAAAGATTTCAAGCCTGGGGATATCGTCTCGGTGACAGTTTTTCACCAAGACGAACTGCGGACTTGTCGTGTGACTCTCGCGCCGCCGCGGCCTGGCCGCTACTCGATCGTGCCGGTGGAACAGCCCACCGCTATTCAGAAACAAAACTTTACTGGATGGCTGGGAGTTCCTCTGTCGAAATTGTGACATAAATGAAGGGGAACGGGAAAGAAAAGACAAGAAGGAATCAGGCTCAATTCCTAATTCCCAATTCCCAATTCCCAATTTTCAATTCCCAATTACCCATTTTAATTATGCAAACCCCACCTCCTCCATCAATTACGCCCCGCCAGATGAATCTGCTGAGGATTGTTACTTCTATGGCTTGGGCTGACGGCCAACTCGCGACAGAAGAAGTTGATTTAATGCTCGATCGTTTTTGCAGTTTGTTTGCCCCAGATACCGACGGACAACAAATGCAACAAGAACTGCGGGATTATATTATGCAAAATATTCCCCTTGACGAGTTGATCGGTCAACTAGAAACTCAAGATGAAAGGGAATTAGTCCTGCAACTCGGCTATGAAGTGATTTCATCTAGTTCTCGCACTCCTGACGAACCAAAAATTAACGCTGAAGAAGCCGCAGCTTATCAAAAATTAGTGCAGTTGCTGAATCTTTCAGAGGATGTGGTCAAGCGTATTGAAGCTGAATCATCGGCGGGAGATACTTCGGAGGGAATGATAGAGAAGATGGCTCAAAAATTAGAAAAGTTCATCAAAGGCTAGTTCGGGACTTGCGTGCGCTTGGCTTAAAAACCCGGTTGATTCCTAAATTTCTTGTTACTAAACCTGGAATTTTTCGTAGAAACCGGGAATAAGCCCTCCATGCCTAAGTCTTGTTAGGTAAGTATCGGAATAATAATTTTATGATTGCAACTATTTACAACTAAATCAGAAGAGAAATAAACCGGATTGTGACTCCCAATTTCCTAAGATATAGTAAGAAATAAACACGGAAAAGTCGAGAATATTTTTTATCGCCGAGAACGGTAAGAGAATTTGCGATCGCCCTTCCCGCGCGCTGCCTTCCCCTTAACGATAATTAGGGACTTAGGTAAAGCCTAAATCCCTAATTGAGCTACCGATTTTTGGCGATGACTGAAAGTGAAGCCAACCAGTCATTAATGCGGTAACTTGCTGAGGGCGTGCCAAGTTCTGTAGCCTACAATTCCATCTTGCGGTAAAGCCTTGCTCAGTTGCAATTGCCGCACTGCTACATCTGTCATCGCCCCGAAGAATCCGTCAATGGAGCCGAAATAGTATCCATTGATTTTCAAGACATTCTGAACAATTTTAACAGCATTACCAGAACTGCCCTTCATGACGATCGGCATATTCACAGGTGCACCAGAGTATAGTGCTTCCCAAGTGATAGGGCCGACAATCCCATCTTCTTTTAAAAAGACGCGGTGTTGATAGCCTTTGACGGCGTTTTGAACTTGGACGCCGAAAATACCGTCAATCGGCCCGAAATAATAAGCCCAATGATATAGAAGCTGTTGTAGTTCCTTGACAGCTTGACCTGTTGAACCCATTTGTAAAGTGGGTTTGTTTACTCCAGTGGTTTCAGCAAATGTAAGACTTGATTGAGCAGTAGTATCGGCGACAAGAGCCATAGTTTCATTGTTCAAGCTTCTTTCTTCGGTATACATAATGTGGTTCCTCTCAACATTTAAGTTTTCGTCTTTGATATTTCAGGTATAACTGGTGGGATTTGTGGATGCACAGTCACTTTTTGGAGTGTCACTCATGTGAGTGTCACTCGTTTGAGTTACCCGTTGGTTTGTCATAACGAATACAAGTTGTAATATTTTTATGAGGACTTCCGTTGTCAATACAAACCAAGGGGTAAGGTGCGCGGTGGACACCTACCCAATACAAAGATGCGAGGTACGCACCCTACCAACTAATGTTGATTGTTTACTCAGTAAATTCTCGCAATGTTGGAATTAAATACTGTGTCAAAGTAAAGGCATCTACTCCTAATTCCGTCCGTTCTTTGGCAGCCATGATTCCCGCTTGAGCGTGCCACCAAGCTGCTGTTACAGCAACTAATTTGGGGGGGGACTTGCGGGCGATCGCTGTTGCTAATAGTCCCCCTAACAAGCCGGTGAGAACATCGCCGCTGCCGCCTCTGGCGAGGGCTGGGGTGCTTTCGGGATTGAGATAGGTGATGATACGTGAAGCGTAGCTATCCCGTAGGGAATCGCCCTCATCCTTCCAACTTATGCAAACTCTCGCTCCTTTGAGCAATATCGTTGCGCCACAAAGCTGAGCTGCTGCTTGAGTTGCCGCAATTCGATCATCGCCGGTTTCGTCGGCTAATTCGGGAAATAAACGCTTGAATTCACCCGGGTGAGGCGTGATAATTGTAAGTGCTGAACGTTCCGACAAAATCGGGACTGTGCCGAGTTGAGCGAGGATATTTAAACCGTCAGCATCTAAAACCAGAGGTCGATCGCTCTCCAGTAGAGATTCTACAGCTATTGCCGCTTCCAATGTCAGACCTGGCCCTGCGGCGATCGCATCATAGAGGCCCAAATCAATTGCTACTGGCAACTCGCTAATTGCACCGCTTTGGGTTTCGGGACATCCTATAACTAATGCCTCTGGCAACTGGCTGCTCAACATCGGTTTAATCGACTCAGGAACAGCGATTGACAGCATTCCGATGCCGCTTGCTCTTGCTCCCAATGCTGCCAAAATTGCTGCACCGCTGTAGCGGCGGGAACCTGCAATAATTAGTAAGTGACCGTTGGTGTATTTGTGCGAAATTGGCGATCGGGGTAACGGCAAATGCTGAGTTGCCGAGGCTTTTGTAATGCGTTGTATTGCTGGCGTTTCACCCAATATTGCTGCAATATCTGCTGCGGGAATATCAAAATCAATTAATTCGGAACTGCCGATATATTCTAACGCTCTGTCTTGCAGAAAAGCCATTTTCCACAAACCCAAACATAATGTATGTTTTGCCCGAATTGCCGTTCCCAAAACTTCTCCGGTATCTGTATGAATTCCCGATGGAATGTCTATACTTAAAATGGGTATGTCTAAATTATTTATTTCGTCAAGAGCTGCCGCAGTGGCGTTATTAATTTCTCGTTCTAATCCGAATCCAAATAAACCATCTACAAGCCAATCGCAGTTTTTCAAATTTTCAATTTTGTCAACAAATGGAATATTTAAAGAACGCGCATAATCAGCGTGATTTTTTGTTAGTTCTTTTAGTTTAGAAAACGGGCAGTAAATAACTACTTGGAACCCTTGAAAGTGCAATTCGCGGGCAACAACCAAAGCATCGCCGCCGTTGTGTCCTGGGCCAACCAATACGCCGATAATTGGCAATTGAGAATTAACAAGATTTTTCCCTTCTTCCCTTTTCCTTCTATCCGTTAAATCCCTTACACTGCCCGTTGCCGAACTTCCTTCCACCTTCAAAAGCTGCTGAATGCGTCTAGCAATCAGTCCCGCGACTTTTTCCATTAAAGCTGCGACTGGCATTCCAGCAGCAAAAATTCTCGTTTCTATTTGCCGCATTTGGTCGGCGGTGACAACAAATTTTTGAATAGTCATATTAGTGCTAAAATTTCAGCTAACAGCAGCAGTGGCAAGTTGTAGTATCTTTGTGGTATAATAAATTAGCTCGATCGAACAAAGTAACAGTAAAATAGCAATTTCTCTCCAACCATGAACAAGATTGTTGTAGGCCTCTCCGGCGGGGTCGATAGTTCCGCAGCAGCCGCAATTTTACACCATCAGGGATATGAAGTGGTGGGTTTAACGCTGTGGTTGATGAAGGGCAAAGGTCAGTGCTGCTCTGAGGGAATGGTCGATGCAGCTAAAATTTGCGAAGATTTGGGCGTTCCCCACCACATTGTTGACAGCCGCGAGGTCTTTCAGGCAAGTATTGTCGATTATTTGGTGGAGGGTTACAGTGCAGGAGTTACGCCTTTGCCTTGTTCGCAGTGCAATAAAACTGTGAAGTTCGGGCCAATGCTTAAGTATGCTCGCGAAGAACTGGGAATTGAAAAAATCGCTACAGGGCACTACGCTCGGATTACTTACGATGCTGCTACGGGTCGTTATCAGTTGCTGCGGGCGATCGACCCTGCGAAAGATCAGTCTTATTTCTTGTACGATCTAACACAGGATTTGTTGGCGGGTACGGAATTTCCTTTGGGGGAAATTACCAAGACAGAAACTCGCAGAATTGCGGCAGAATTTGGCTTGACAACTGCTGATAAGCCGGAAAGTCAGGATTTATGCTTGGTGGAAAGTAACGGTTCGATGCGGGCTTTTCTGGATAAGTACATTGCGCCGCAAAAGGGTGACATTGTGGACAAGTCAGGGCGGGTGCTCGGACAGCATGACGGTGTGCACCACTACACCATCGGGCAGCGGAAGGGACTCGGAATTGCTGCCGCGGAACCGCTGTATGTGATTGAACTCGATGCTGCTGGCAATCGGGTAATTGTGGGCGATCGACAGTTGGCAGTAGAATCTGAATGTACAGTCCAGAAAGTGAATTGGGTTTCTGTGGCTGCGCCGATGGCTCCGATTCGGGCTCAGGTACAGATTCGATATCGATCGCAACCCGTCCCCGCTACCATTATTCCTGTACAATCCTCCCAAGCAGAGGAAAAAGTCGGCGGTACAAGAGTTAAGTTGATTTTTGACGAACCGCAGTTGAGCATTACCCCCGGACAAGCGGCTGTTTGGTATGACGGAGAAGTGCTGTTGGGCGGCGGCATCATCGAAAGAAACCAACTCCCAGGTTGATTTAAGGGACAGGCGTGCTTACCCCACAAGAAACTTCCCACCAGAAAATTCACACTTTTTGGAACAGGCATCTTGCCTGTTTCAAGAAGCCCACAAGAAACTTCCCACAAGAAAATTCACACTTTGTGGAACAGGCAAGAGGCCTGTTCCAAAAGGAAACTTATATTTCATTTCACAGGGGTACATTTACCTAGCTAACTTTTTTTCCAAACGCAAGATATTTCCCCTAGCATTAGTACGGTAAACCCAAGTTTGCCTACCATCAGAAACCACAACCCGCCAACCTTCGACAATCATTTGACCGCAAATTTCATCCGCTTTCGAGAGTCCTAAACAAGTATTCGGCCAACTTTGTTCGCTCGATTCAGTTACTTTCAACTTGTCAGCACCAATGCCAGTGGAGTCCGACAACTCTCTGCGAACTGCTGCTGCTACGGTGGCGGGCAATTTGTTCGGGGGATTTTTGCGCGTACCCTCGGCAAAATTCCCCGGTTCGGAAATTAGAGTATTGAGTGCCAATACCGAATAGCTGATTTTATGGGACACCGCGGCTGAGGAAAATTGCTGCGCGGTTTGCTGCTGTTGCCTTTCCAACTGGGCAAGGGAATCTTTGAGAGCGCCCGCGTTAGCCGCAGCGGTGTGTCTTAGCGCCGGATACATTTCCCATACCAGAATTCCTGTCAGCACCAAAGCCAAGATTACAGGATTGGGCTGCTTTTGCTCTCGGTTTTTATTCTTTGGGGATTTATTTTTGGAGATTCTTTTCATCATACGCCCTCTGCCTCACTTTACACAATGCGCGATCGCTCCTGAACACTCAACTGCAGATACTTACTTAGACACTATTGCTGGTGCTATTGGTTCCTTTGTGCAGAACCGACTTGACTGCTGGTTGCTGGTGCGGGGGAAGTATTTCCTACTTGCTGCCGGCAGTTGTGTTTCAGGAAACTTGCACTACCCAGTTATTACTTAATTTTTACTTTTTGTCTCCGGGTATTAAGAAAAATTTATGCTTAAGTAAATATTCTTAAAAGCCTCTAATCCTGCCCCCGAATCTCAGTACAAATTACTATTCTGCGTTCCAAAACTGCTAAACGTGTTTTAGACTGTGGAAGGCGAACTGAGCCAAGGATATCACAGGGATGCCACAAAATTTGTTGCAACAGGACGAAAACGCCTTAGAAATTAAATCAGCTATCGCTGATTAATTGTATTAGCATTGTGCTTTTCTAGAGCGAGTGTCCCCGAAACTACTTTAGTAGCGATCGCTACTTTTTTAGTATAATCTTATTTAAATGTATCAATTATGAACAGAAAATCCTTGGCTATCCATTTAATGAATCGGCTGAGCTATCCTCAAAAATTTACCTTAATCGGTTGTCTATTTGCAATACCGTTAACCTTGATCATGTACCTGCTGATTTCCGAAATTAACAGCAGGGTTGATTTTTCCAAAAAAGAAATCTACGGTAATCAATACCTGCGCCCGCTGCGCCAGTTGAGGGAATACATACCGAAACTTCAACTGTTAAATTATCATAGTTTCAATCCTAATTTAAGCAATTCAGAATCCCGAACCGATTAAGAAGCCAAGAAGATAGACAAGAACTTTCAAGCGCTAGCAAATACAGATTGCCAGATAGGAAACATATTAATGTCCAGTGAAAACTTTAATAAAATTTATCAAAATTGGCAAAATTTCAAACTTCGCCACAGCCAGTGTAGTTTAGAAACTTACAATTTTGTAGATTAACGTTTAGCTGCCGAACTTAATAGACTGAGCGCTCGCGTCGGCGATACTGATAATCTAATTTTAGACCCCGATCTAGATGCCTATTATTTGATGGATGCTACTTTGCTGAAGTTTCCAGAAATTCCAAAAATTCTGTCAGAGATTAGGTTTATTTCTCAAATAAACAGCTTGCGTTCCGATGCCACACCTAAAGAAAGAGCGAAACTGATTACTTTAACCCGCAAATTGAGAGAACTTAATCAGGATTTAGCTATCAATATGGAGGTAGGACTTAGCAATAATTCTCACGGGAATCTGAGCCCGAAATCAAGTAAGCATTTGACCAACTTTAACTCGGTAGTAGAACACCTAAATGAGCAACTAGATAAACTGATTAATCCCACAGCCTTAGTAGAATATTATGCCTATCTTGATGGGAGCGATCGAGTTCTGGATTCTAGTTTTTAACTGTGGGATGGAACTCTCAATTAATTAGACTTTTTTCTGCAAAAACGCATTGATAGTTTTGTTGCCAAGAAACGCATAGTTTCTATTGTGGTGTTAATAACTTTAGCCATATTTATTTATTTATTTGTAAGTTCTTACCGAACAGTTATGCAAACTGTATTTGTCCTTGACGAAGCTGCAAAAAAGATGGCAAGCGGCAATCTTGACCACAAAATTATTTTGGATAACAGAGATGAACTCGGGCAACTTGTGGGTGCGTTCAACAAAATTACCGATGCCTTAGTTGGTGCAAATCAAAAAATTACTGTTCTCAACGTTCGCCTAAAAGCTGAAAATATGCGAATGAGCGCAGAACTAGATGTTACTGGCACGATTCAGCAGATGCTGGTGCCGAAAGACCGAGATCTCAAGGAAGTTATCGGCTTAGGTATTGCGGGATTTATGGAAGCTGCTGAGAAAGTAGGCGGCGACTATTACGATGTACTGCAGCACAAAGGTAGAGTGAAAATTGGCATTGGCGATGTGACGGGACACGGATTGGAGAGCGGCGTGTTAATGATTATGGTTCAAACGGCAGTGCGAACTTTGCTCGCCTATAACGAAGCCGAGCCGGTGAGATTTTTAACTGCTATTAACAGTGTAATTTATGATAACGTGCAGCGGATGAAATCCGATAAAAACGCCAGCCTTGCTTTGCTAGACTATCAGCAAGGAATGCTGAAGTTGAGCGGCCAACACGAAGAAATGATTGTCGTGCGGTGTAACGGTTCTGTCGAGCGGTTTGATACGATGGATTTGGGTTTCCCGATCGGGCTGGATGCAGATATTGCTGAATTTGTTGCTGAAAAAATTGTGCATTTGCATTCAGGAGATGTGGTAGTGCTGTACACTGACGGGATTACGGAAGCTAAAAATATGGATAAACTGCTTTATGGTTTAGATAGGTTAATTGAGGTAATAGAGATTAATTGGCAGCGTTCGGCTGGCGAAATCAGCCAGGCTGTAATTAAGGACGTGCGATCGCACATCGGCGAACAAAAAGTTTTTGATGACATCACCTTGCTGGGACTCAAACAAAAATAACTCTTTGGATCTCCCTTCTAAAGTTTAAAATATATTCAGTGATCCCCATCATCTCAAACTTTAGCTCTCACATCGATATGAGTCAAATTTTCGGCGATTTCATCGAGCAGCCCGCTAGCCAAGAATACTTAATAATTGGATTTTCTCCGAGTTCGGTTCCTCTCAAGCAGCGGTGGCGGAACAACGGTTTATCGGCGGATTTTCTGGCTGACTACCTGACGACTTTTTTTCCGGGCAACCAAGATGATCCCTCGACAATTGAAAGACAAGCTGAAATAAAAAGCGCTGTTAGCTACATTGCCAACGAGTTATTGGAAAATGCCATGAAGTTTAATGATCAAACCTCGGAGTACCCGATCGATATTAAACTGCAATTAGAGAGCGACGGAATGATTTTCTCAGTTGCTAATAGCATCTCTCCCCAATCTGTGGACAAGTTTCAGGCTTACATTCACCAGTTGCTGACCTCCGATCCCAGCGAACTTTACATTCAGCGGTTGGAAAAAAATGCTGCTGACGAAAGCTGTACCAATTCTGGATTGGGTTTGTTGACCATGCTCACAGATTATAGCGTCAAACTTGGCTGGAAATTCCAGACCGTACACAAAGACCCGGAAGTAATTGCGGTGACAACTATGGTGCAATTAACAGTATAAGCAACGCTGGCGCTAGATAATATCTAAGGGACTTTTTTTTTGTGGCTATGGAAATTAATACAGAAGATTACCGGATCTGTTACGATCCAGCAACGGCAACCGTGAGTTTTATTGGATCTCTAAGGCTGAGCGGGCCTGCGGAGTACGCGCCGATAGCGCAGTTCCTGACGAAGGTTGGCGACTTGGAACCGGCGAAAATTACCCTCAATTTGCAGCAGTTAGAATTTTTGAACAGTTCAGGCATCAATATGCTATCGAAGTTTATTATCGAGATCCGCAAAACCGCCCGGGTGCAAATGGCGGTACAAGGCTCTCAAAGCATAGGTTGGCACGGCAAATCTTTGAGGAATTTCCAGCGCCTGATGCCGGGTTTGCAGTTGGAATTTCTATAGATAGACTATTACTTTTAGGGTGCGAGCTGTTGAGCAATTTCTTGTTAGTCGAGGCGCAAATTCTAGAGTTATGCTGGAAGAACAACCATCTAGAGAACAGCTACTTTTAGAGATAGAAAGATTGCGCCAGCAAGTGGAAGACTTGAAGGAGGAAAAAGCGGATCTGGAAATCTTGCTGGAAACTACTGCTGAACATTCCGATACGGTTGAAACTGAGTTACGCTCTCGCGCATTCGAGGCCGTGCG
Organism: Microcoleus sp. B3-D7; assembly: GCF_036705305.1. NCBI lineage: Bacteria > Bacillati > Cyanobacteriota > Cyanophyceae > Oscillatoriales > Microcoleaceae > Microcoleus > Microcoleus sp. B3-D7. The sequence goes on from NZ_JAUBUE010000030.1 coordinate 17,625, forward strand.
CGAAGGTGAAATCAAGCTGGCTCAATTTCTAGAAGCGATTCCCATAGGCGTGCTCGTGCTAGATTCTAAAGGCAGACCTTACTACGTAAATCACGCCGGACAGCAGTTACTCGGTCAAGGAGTTTTACCCTTAAAGGCAGTTGAGGATTTGTCAGAAAGTTATCAAATTTATATTGCGGGAACTGACACTATCTACCCTTTCGAGAATTTGCCTATCGTCCGAGCTTTGAGGGGCGAAAACGCGACGGCTGAAAATCTGGAAATTCATCAACCCGACAAGAAAGTTCCCCTTGAGATTTGGGGAACGCCAATTTTTGACGAGGGTGGCAAAATTGCTTTTGCGATCGCAGTTTTTCAAGATGTCACGGAACGCAAAGAAGCTGAAGCCGATCGCCATTTATTTATTAAGAAACTATTTGACCTCAACCAAAATTTAGAAAAATCCCTGGATGCCGAATCAGACTTAACTGATGCCTACGGTAGATTTGTGCCGCACCAATTTCTAAATTTGTTGGGATATGAAAGTATTATAGATGTCCATTTAGGCGACCAAGTGCAGCAGGAAATGTCGGTGCTATTTTCGGATATCCGCGACTTCACTACGCTTTCCGAAACCATGACTCCCCAAGAAAATTTTAAATTTATCAATGCTTACCTTTCACGAATGGAGCCTGCAATTACTAGCAATAACGGGTTTATTGACAAATACATCGGCGATGCAATTATGGCTTTGTTTAGTGACTTTGCAGATGATGCAGTGAAAGCGGGTATTGCAATGCTAAATATCCTGAAAAATTATAACGAATACCGTCAAGGCGTCGGCTACGTCCCGATTCAAATTGGCATTGGCATCAATTCGGGTTCTTTGATGCTGGGGACAGTCGGGGGTATAAGCCGAATGGACAGCACTGTGATTAGCGATGCTGTTAATTTAGCATCTCGCATTGAAGGATTGACCAAAGATTACGGCGTACCTTTGTTAATTTCTCACCAGACTTTGGAACGGTTGCGAAATCCGACAGATTATGCTATTAGGATTGTGGATAAAGTACAGGTAAAAGGAAAATCTCAATATGTCGTAGTCTATGAGGTATTTGATGCAGACCCGCCGGAAAGTTTGTCGGCAAAGCTAGCAAATTTGTCTCTATATAATGAAGCTATGTTACTGTGCGATCGCAAGGACTTCCGAGAAGCTGGAAAATTATTTGAAGAGTGTTTGCGAACAAATCCCAGCGATCATGTAGCTCGCATTTACCTGAAACGCTGTCGGGATTGGCGATCGCTCCTTAAAGGAATTTAAAGCAAGTTAGTCGATTTTAGATTTTAGATTTTAGATTTTAGATTTACTCCACAGATGAATCGGGGATATTGAACAAGAGTCTAAAATTTTGAGCTGGTTACGACTTCTGTCAGAAAACCAGTATCCGTTGTTGGGATGATTCATGACTCATGACTCATTTCAAATCCGGTTACATCTGACATTTTGCACCATTCTTGCTTAACAGACCCCGACAACCTGTTCCACAAAAAGCTAAGCTAATGCGCCTTTAAATTGCATGGTCAAATAAACTTTCACTCTTGTGGGGTGAGAACGAAAGACCGCCCTCAACACAAAATTTAAATGCACAACAGCTTACGTCTCAAAGTAATCCAAGCCCGGAGAGCTTTCTGGGATGAAGAAAACAGAGGCCTGTCCCGTGTTTAAAATCCTCCACATCATCAACAATCGAGCTTTTAGGCACAACCCAGAGACTTTCAAGAAAAGCCAAATTATCCCTGGTACGACACTGGGTTTTAAAATGAAGCGTTTATATTTTCAAGACACTACAACTAAAATATATCTTGAGAGTGGTGACTGACTCCTAAAATCTGTAAAAGGTGTAAAATATAAATAGCTTTATACTTGTTACTTCTGAGGGTTCTCAAAATAGAACAGCTTAGGGCGGAAAAACCAGCGATCCGTAATTTGGTGCGAGAACGGCGGCGCGCGCTGAACCTGTCTCAGAAAAAGTTGGCGAATGAATTAGGGATGACCTTACCCCGATTAATCGTTTAATCGTTGGGAAAATGGACACGCTACAACTTCTCGCTTGCCACTCAAGCAAATTGAGATATTGCTGGATGAGTTAGGTAATTCGTCAGATGCAACGCTTCGCGAATGCAGTAAGGCGCTGCGAGCAAGATATTTTCGGATAAGGAGTACAAAGGGTGAGTGTAGAGGGAATCAACAGCATTTTCAGAAATATTCGACTACTTCCCTATGGTGTGGCGACCCTCTCCGTGGCTCTGGCACTGGCGCTAACCCGATCGCTTTTACCGTGGATCTACCCAACCACGACGCCCCTGTTTTTCATCGCGGTGATGGTGAGTTCCTGGTATGGCAGTTTCGGGGCTGGGTTTCTGGCAACAATTTTATCTACGCTGGCAATTAAGTATTTTTTTATTGAGCCGTTATATTCCTTACAGATCGCTAATGTAGAGACAATTGTTCGGCTGGGTATGTTTTCGATCGCGGCAGGATTGATCGCTTCACTCAATCTATCGTGGCGCACTGCTATAAAAAACGCGAAAGCAGCCTTGCAAAATTTACAGCAGGCAATGGAACTAGAACAACAGATGCAGGGCGAAGCAGCACAAGCTGCGGTGACTGAGGCGCAAGAACAGCTAGAAACGGTACTTTCTAGCATCAACGATGGGTTTTACATCCTCGATCGCGATTGGCGCTACACCTATGCCAACGATCGCTACTGTGAAATGGTTGGAATGCCGCGGTCAGCGATTCTGGGTCAGAACGTTTGGGAGCTATTTCCCGCTGCAGTTGACACCGATGCTTACGTGCAGTTTCATCGGGCAATGCGCGCACAAACGCCGCTCCAGTTTGATTATCTCTACTCACCTTGGAAAGGTTGGCACAACCATCGAATTTACCCTTCGCCCAGTGAACTGACCGTTGTGCTTGCTGACATTACCGATCGCAAACAGGCGGAACTCCTCCTAATCGAGCAGAAACGACTGCTGGAGTCGATCGCATTCGGACAGCCACTAGACGACTGTCTGGCAGCCGTGTGTGACTCAGTATCCAGGCTGAATCCGGGTACCCGCGCGGGCTTCCTGCTAGCAGATGCTCAGGGGCTGACGTTTAAGAGATCAATTACTCCAGACTTTCCACCGTCTTTTAGTGAAGGACTCCAAGATGCTCCGATTAACGATTTGTGCATTGGAACCTGTGGCAAAGCATTGTATAGCGGTCAGCCCGTGACCTGCGCCGACATTGCCAACGACGATCGCTGGTCGCAAGCATGGCGAAATTTATGCGTGGCTCATGGCATTCTAGGGTGTCATTCTCAGCCCGTGCTCAGGCAGGACAATCTAGCTCTGGGGTCGCTGATGCTGTGCTTTAGCGAGGCGCGGAGGCCGACGGATTGGGAACATAAACTCGCCGAGTTCGGCACCCAAGTTGCCAGCATCGCCTTCGAGCGCGATCGATCGTTCCAGGCGTTGCGCGAGAGCGAAGAACAGCTCCGATTGGCTTGCGAAGGCGGCAATTTTGGTTTGTGGTATTGGGATATAGAAACAGACACGCTGAGTTTTACGGATAGAGCCAAAGCGATGTTTGGTTTACCTGTCAATACAGAAATGTCGATGCAGGTGTTTTTAGAAGCCGTGCATCCCGACGATCGCCCATTCCTTCACACCGTCCTCAGTGAGTTAAAAGCGAATCAACCGCATACTGAAATAGAGTATCGGACGCTGTGGGCAGATGGCACCGTTCGTTGGATTTTGGCAAAGGGCGATTGCGCCTACAACGCTGAGGGCATCCTAATTTCGACGCGGGGCGTATTAATCGACATCAGCGATCGCAAACAAGCCGAAGAAGCGTTGCGTCAAAGCGAAGAGCAGAGTCGGAACATTCTGGAAAGCATTGATGATGGATTCTTTTCCCTGGATGAGAATTGGCGTTTCACATACCTGAATCGGTCAGCGGAAATTCTGCTAGACCGCACTTCGGGCGATCTGATGGGGAAGAATTTGTGGGAAGAATTCCCAGGACTCAAGGGCAGCGAGTTTGAGCGGGTTTATCGGCGCGTGGCCAACGAGCGCGCGGCTTTATCAGTCACGGCGTTTTATCCCGACCACGATCGGTGGTATGACGTTCGCACCTACCCTGCCGCGAACGGGATTACCATTTATTTCCGAAATGTCACCGATGGAAAACTTGCCGAGGAGGTATTGCAACAACGAGAAGCAGAACTTCGTTTAGTCACCAATGCCGTGCCTGCCTTGATCTGCTTGGTAGACTCAGATCAATGCTACCGCTTCCACAATCGAGCATATGAAGAATGGTTTGGACCTCAGGCAAAAGAAATCTACGGCAAGCATCTCCGAGAGGTTTTAGGTGAAACTGGCTATCAAGGGATTCGTCCTTATGTTGAGCAAGTCTTGGCAGGAGAGGAAGTGACCTTTGAAACCCAAATTCCCTACAAAGATGGTGTAACCCGTTATGTCAATGCAACCTATGTTCCCCGCTTCAATAGCCAGGGAAAAGTTGAAGGGTTTGTAGCACTGGTCAACGATATCACCGATCGCAAACAAGCCGAAGCCACACTACGGGAAAGTGAGGCACGGTTCCGGCTGATGGCAGATGCCGCCCCTGTGCTGATTTGGATGGCTGGCACCGATAAACTCTGTTATTACTTCAACCTCCCGTGGCTAAACTTTACGGGACGGACGATCGAGCAAGAAAGCGGCAATGGTTGGGCAGAAGGAGTCCACCCCGACGACCTCGATCGGTGTTTAGGCACCTATGTGACTGCCTTTGATGCCCGTCAACCGTTCAAGATGGAATATCGCTTGAAACGCTTTGATGGCATATACCGTTGGGTTATGGATGAAGCTGTTCCTCGCTACGGATTGGAAGACCAGTTCTTGGGGTACATAGGCTCCTGTGTCGATATTGAAGACCACAAGCAAGCTGAGGAAGCCCTGCGCCAGAGTGAATCCCGCCTCCGTCTGATCTTTGAAAGCGCCAAAGATTATGCCATCTTCACCCTCGACCTTAACGGCATCATTGCCAGTTGGAACTCAGGGGCAGAAAGGTTGTTGGGCTATACCGAGACAGAAGCAATTGGTTGCCCCGCTAGGATGATCTTCACGCCCGAAGATAACGAACAAGGACAACCCGAGCACGAGAGGCAAACGGCTCTACTGCAAGGACGGGCAGAAGACGAACGCTGGCACGTCCGCAAAGATGGGAATCGCTTTTGGGCCAGTGGATTGATGATGCCCCTGCTTAACGAAGCGGATTGTCCGCAGGGATTTGTCAAAATCATGCAGGACAAGACCGCACAACGGCAAGCAAGTGAGCGACTGCAATTGCTGTATGAAACTACCCGCGATCTGATGCAGACAGAAAAGCCTCTGGCTTTGATGGACACGCTATTCCGCAAACTTGCTGTGCAACTCGATCTGCACTTTTACTACAACTTCATGGTGGAAGAAAAAGACAACCGCCGGATGCTGCATTTGAGAAACTATGATGGCATCTCTGAAGAAAGGGCGCAGGCGCTCGCATGGATCGAATTAGGGGAATATCTCTGTGGACTCGTTGCCCAAACGCAGCAGCAACTTGTCTTGAATCAAGCCGAACTCTCCACTCATCCGAATGCTAAAGTCGCCTATGAAATGGGCATCACGGCTTACGCGGGTCAACCGTTAATCGCTCAAGGGCAGTTATTAGGAACGCTCTCATTTGCCAGCCGGACTCGGACGCACTTTACGCCTGCAGAAATCGATATGCTGCGATCGACCTGTGACCAGATCGCGATCGCTCTGGAACGGGCAAACCTGAACGATTCACTCCAGCAGCAAGCGGAACAGCTAAGACAGGCAAATCGGATCAAGGATGAGTTTTTAGCGGTACTATCCCATGAATTGCGATCGCCCCTCAATCCCATCCTGGGCTGGTCAAAGCTGCTGCAAACTGGCAAGCTGGATGCGGCCAAAACTGCACAGGCGTTAGCGACGATCGAACGCAACGCCAAGCTGCAAAGTGAACTGATTGAAGATTTGCTCGATGTCTCGAAAATTCTTCAAGGCAAGCTCAGTCTTAATATGCGTCCAGTCGATTTAGCTTTAACGGTGGAATCGGCGATCGAAACCGTCAATTTGGCTTCAGTTGCCAAATCCATTGATATTCGGACTGTGTTAGATCCTCAGGTGGGACAGATTTTGGGGGATTCGGGCCGTTTGCAGCAAGTAATCTGGAATCTTGTTTCCAATGCGGTCAAATTCACCTCAGCCGGAGGGCGGGTTGAGGTGCGCTTAACTCGTGTTGGCAATCAAGCTCAAATTACGGTTGCGGATACAGGGATTGGCATCGCACCGGAGTTTTTACCCTACGTGTTTGACTACTTCCGGCAAAAAGATGGCGCCACAACCCGCAAGTTTGGGGGCTTGGGATTGGGGCTGGCGATCGTGCGCCATCTAGTGGAACTGCACGGCGGCACCGTTGGGGCAGATAGCCCGGGTGAAGGGCTAGGAGCTACTTTTACTGTAAGACTGCCGCTATCAGAGAAGGTAAAGGGACAAGAAAACTCTCTTGCAGGACTTTCCGAACGATCGACTGCGGATGAACCGTTATCGGGGATGCGGATACTGGTTGTAGATGATGAGCCGGATATGCGAGACTTGATTTCCTTTTCGCTAGAAGATGCAGGTGCAGAGGTACTGACTGTTGCTGTCCCTCAAGAAGCTCTCACAGCGTTGACTAATTTCCAGCCAGATGTCTTGTTGAGCGACATTGGAATGCCGGGGATGGATGGCTATATGCTGTTGCGGCAAGTGCGAGCTCTGCCGCCAGAACGGGGTGGGCTGATTCCCGCGATCGCCCTGACTGCCTATGCGGGGGAGTTTAATCAAAAGCAAGCTTTGCAAGCTGGATTTCACCGACATCTGGCAAAGCCGATCGAACCGGATAAATTAATTAAGACGATCGCCGCACTTCTTAGCAAGAACACTCATGAGCCAGCCAGCTATAAAAATTGAGCCGAAGGATCTCAGACCGAGCGGACACCACCAAGCTTTTAAGTTGCTCTGGTTAGGCAGCGATATTTGTATTACAGGAGAATCTATCAATAAATCCGGTTTCTAGTCTAACAGTGCGTAAGTCCTGATAATATAATCAATAATTTGGAGTGTCAAAAAAAGACGATGGGAATTAACAAGCACCAGCCTAGAATACATATAAAACCTTCAGTGATTAAAGCGATAGCTCTGTTCTTTCTGTGCTGCTTGTTAACTGCAAGTTGCGGGCAGGGATCACGTCGATCGGTGAATGCGAGCGGCGAAAATGCTAATAACCGCATTACTATTGGCACAACCTTGAAATTGCGGACGATCGACCCTGCGGACGGTTACGAAACATTATCAGGACAATTGCTGCGAAATTTGGGCGACACTCTCTACACCTACGAGTCTGGAACTACAAAGTTAATCCCCCACTTAGCGACAGCAATGCCAAAAGTTAGCCAAGACGGATTGACATATACAATCCCCTTGCGTCAAGGCGTTATTTTTCACGATGACACACCGTTTAACGCCGCAGCAATGGAATTTTCCTTGCAGCGGTTTATCAAAAATGGTGGCAGTCCGGCTATGTTGTTGAGCGATGCAGTAGAATCGGTGAAAGCCACGGGCGAATATGAATTAACTTTTCAACTCAAAAAGCCTTTTTCTGCTTTTCCTTCCCTGTTGACATTTTCCGGTATGTGTGCAGTTTCTCCGAAAGCATACGAGATTGGACAGGGTAAATTTAAACCCGATTCGTTTGTGGGAACTGGACGTTACAAGCTGGCGAAGTACGGCAGCGATTCTCTCAAGTTTGACGTGTTTGAAAAGTATTGGGGGGAAAAGCCGGTTAATCAAGGAATTGACATTTTGCTGCTTTCTAGTTCGTCAAATTTGTTCAATACTTTTCAGACTGGTGCCGTTGATGTGGCTTATTTGTCTCTGGATGCAGACCAAGTTCAAAGCTTGGACGAGGGAGCAAAAAAAGGGAAATGGCAGGAAATCGCGGGGGAAAGCAGTACGGTTAATTACATAACGCTGAATACCAAGTCTAAACCGCTGGACAAGTTAGAAGTCAGACAGGCTATCGCAGCAGTGATGGATCGCCCGGTGATTAACGAGCGCGTACTGCGGGGACAAGCACAACCGCTTTACAGTCTGATTCCCACAAACTTCGACGTTCAAAAACCGGTTTTTAAAGAACTCTACGGTGATGCCAACACGACAAAGGCTAAGGAACTTTTAACGAAAGCGGGATACTCGGCCACAAATCCTTTCGTTCTGCCAATTTGGTATGCTTCATCTTCCACAAAACGAGCTTTAGTGGTGAGCATGATGGAGGCGCAAGCTAAACTCAAAATGGACGGGATAATGAAGGTAGAAATTAACAGCGTGGAATCTCCGACTTTGTTTCAAAACATAGAGAAGGGAATTTATCCTGCGGTTTTAGTGGATTGGTCCGCCGACTTTTTTGACGCTGACAATTACATCCACCCGTTTTTAGATTGTGCGACAGGTTCCGAGGCTGAGGGCTGCTCCAAGGGTCAAAGTCAAGGTCAGGGTTCGTTTTATTATAGCGATCAGGTAAATCAACTGATCGACAAGCAGCGCAAAGAAACAAACCCTGAAACCCGCAAAGCCATATTTGCCGAAATTCAAGACATACTGGGTAAAGATGTACCTTTCATCCCTCTTTGGCAGGATAAGGACTATACTTTTGCTCAGAACAGCATCACCGGCGTCCGTCTAGAACCGACGCAATCTTTTCCTTTTTGGTTCCTGAAAAAGCAATAATTCGTTACAATAATAGAGGGGAGTTGAAACGTCAATAATTATTGCATATTTTGTACACAATAGGGTGATGATTGTCACAGTTTATCAAAGAGACTGATCACCCTAACCTATTTAATAATGTGGGATATTATTAAAAGAGAGATATTGCTGAGGGTGGGTATATGAAACTTGGGATTTTAACAACAACAGGGCTGGTAATTGCGATGGGCTTAGCCTCGGGAGTAAAGGCAGAAAACGTATCCCACGTCAAGCAATTATTAGAAACTAAAAAATGTAACCAATGCGACTTGACAGGAGCGCAACTTGCTGGTATGAATCTGAGCGGGGCAGATTTGAGCGGTGCGAATCTCAGAGGTGCAAATTTGAACGGTGCAAATTTGGACGAAGCCAAACTGAATGAAGCAAATCTGAAACAAGCTAAATTGCAAGGTGCGAGTTTAATTGGGGCTAAAATGCACGGGGCTAATTTGGAGGGTGCTGATTTGAGCCGCGCTAATCTGAGTTTGGCGGGTTTAGTGATTGCAAGTTTGAAAAATACCAACCTCACCAGCGCTAATTTAATCGGCGCTAATTTAGAAAGCGCCAATTTGGCGGGTGCAAACCTGAGAAATGCTCGCCAGTCTGTAGCGAATTTAGCTAATATCAGCCTCAGAGGTGGCAGTTTGTCGGGAATAGACGTACAGGGAGTCAACTTGCGGGATGCAAATTTGACCAATGCAAATTTGAACGGTGCCAATTTGAACGGTTCAGACTTGACAGGTGCTAATTTAAAGAATGCCAATATGGCAAATGTAGATTTAGAAAACGCTTCTTTGCCGTAGGACGATCGCCAATTGCTATATCAAATGCTGGTGCTTAACAAACTTAATATAATAAGGTAGGGGCAATTCTGAAATTGCCCCTATAGTTTTAATTGTATGATTTATCTTGTTTCCGGTCGCTGCGTAGGTCAATCGATTTTAGATTTTAGATTTTAGATTAAAAAATTGAAGCATTGACCCCACGGATAAATCCGGGGGGCAAGTTTCATCGGATACAGGTTTTTTTTATTTCTCCACGGATGAATCCGAGGGCTTGTATCCTGGATGCTTTCGGTCATTGTTCGGTGTGCGAAGCTTTTCCCTGGCGTCTGCGATTGCTTCATATTTGGATCTAGGATCAATCTTCCTCGTTAGCATCTTTGGCGAAGCGGATAATGTCATCATCGCCGAGGTATTCACCATTTTGGATTTCAATCATCACCAGAGGAATAACGCCTGGATTTTCTACGCGGTGAGCAGTATTCATGGGAACGTAGGTTGACTGTTTCTGCATGAGAATCGTCTCTTTGTCGTCGCAGATAACTTTAGCGGTACCGGAGACAACAACCCAGTGCTCGCTGCGGTGATAGTGCATTTGGGTGCTGATGTGATGCCCCGGCTTGACTTCAATGCGATTGATCTTATAACGATCGCCCGCGTCTATGACTGTAACTTGACCCCAATAGCGGGTTTGTGTGCGATCGTCAATTTTTTCGATTGTGTCCACTGTTTCCACCATCCTGTTTATCTCGCCAACGGTGTTTGCAAAAATAGCTGTAGTTCAAAGTATAACAGGGATAGGGTAAGTGCGATCGATTTAAACATTACTCAATTAGTCGCCACTCGCGAGCATCAACAAATTGCGACAAATGCCCCACATTTGTTGTAGCATTTACCACCTCATCGCCTTCACTTGCCTCCAATATTGCTTGCGCCGCCAAAATCACATCCCCGTCAAGTGCATTAGGTTCGGCTGTTGGTCTTCCTCTCCTTCTCGAATCAGCCCACAACTGAGCCGCTAAAAGCATTACCTCTGTAGTCAAATGACGGTAGGGAAGTTGCGATTTAAGTTCATCAAGTCGTCTAATGCCGGCCGCCTTACCTGCACGAATTAATTCGCGCCTCACCTCATAGTCAGCAATTTCAGGGAGTATTACAATGTAACCTTTCAGTGGCAAAGATTGCAGCCAAAGTTTACCCTCTTGATATAAAGGAGATGTGGCTTTGGGATTGGTAACAATTCCTAACGGCCCAGAATCTAAGAACACTATTCGGCTCATGGAATGATCTTATATATGCACGGAATTTTCTTCTAGTGCCTTGCGGAGAACTTCAGCGGTTTCTGTTTGCTCGTGTTCATCTCCATCGTCAACCCAAGACTGTAGCAATTTGCTCAGAGCTTCGTGCTGCTGTAGGGGATCGATGGTCTTAATTTCGTCTGTAGCTTTTATCGAAGTATCGGGGGTTCCTGGCTTCATTTCTACTGTTTCGCGAAATAGCCGAATCATCTGAAGTAAGTTTGGCCAATATTCTCTCGGAGTTTGCTGAATCTCCCGCAAAAAATCTACAATTTCTTCGCCTATGCGAGTTTCTGGCGCTGAAGTTGCTGTCGCTTGGCTTTCCCTGATTAAAGCTTGGTCAGGCATAATCACTTTTCTCCTTTCTCAGATTTATATGAAGTTCAATTGATTTACGAAAAAGGGAGGGGGGCGGGTCGATCAATATCCTGGACGTGAATTAGAGATGCAGGCGTGAACCCCTACTCCTATTATAAACAAAGGGCGGGCCCTAGCCCGCCGCACTTTTTACTTGCTCAACACACCATCTGGAATTCCCAAAATATCCTCAATTCGAGGCATATCTTCCAAAGCAATCACTCTGCCTTCATCCTCAAAACCTGCAATTTGATCGAAATTCAAATACCGATACAAATCCCCAGCAAAAGGATCGATTCTCTTCGACACAATGTCATTGTATTCTTGGACTGTAGGAATGCGACCTAACAGCGAACAAACCGCAGCCAATTCCGCCGAACCGAGATAAACTTGTGCATCTTTGCCCATGCGGTTGTTAAAGTTGCGAGTAGAAGTTGAAAACACCGTTGTCGCATCTTTAACCCGCGCTTGATTGCCCATACAAAGACTGCAACCGGGCATTTCTGTACGCGCTCCAGCGGCTCCAAAAATGCTGTAATAACCTTCTTCTTTGAGTTGTTGTTCGTCCATGCGAGTTGGGGGACAAATCCACAGGCGAGTTTTCACTTCCCCTGCACCTTCCAACACCTTCGCTGTGGCGCGGTAGTGACCGATATTTGTCATGCAGGAACCGACAAATACTTCGTCAACCCGATCGCCCGCAACCTCACTCAACAACTTAACATTATCCGGGTCATTCGGAGCCGCCACAATGGGTTCTGTAATGTCGTTCAAATCTATTTCGATGATTTCAACGTATTCCGCATCAGCATCCGCCTCCATCAGCACCGGATTTGCCAGCCATTCCTCCATCTTCGCTACGCGGCGCATCATCGTCCGCGCATCTTGATAGCCCCGCGCCACCATGTTTTTCAGCAGCGCGACATTGGAGCGAATGTACTCCGAAACAGTCTCTACGCTCAATTTAATCGTGCATCCAGCGCAAGAACGCTCGGCAGAAGCATCGGTCAATTCAAAAGCCTGCTCGACCTTCAAATCGGGCAAACCTTCAATCTCCATAATCCGCCCAGAAAAGACATTCTTCTTATTCTGTTTCGAGACTGTCAGCAAACCTTTTTGAATTGCTACATAGGGAATTGCATTCACAACATCCCGCAACGTTACTCCGGGCTGCAATTCGCCTTTAAACCGCACTAAAACTGATTCCGGCATATCCAAAGGCATGACGCCCAAAGCAGCAGCAAATGCCACCAATCCCGAACCCGCAGGAAAGGAAATTCCCAAAGGAAAACGAGTGTGAGAATCGCCGCCCGTTCCCACTGTATCCGGCAATAACATTCGGTTCAGCCAAGAGTGAATAATGCCGTCTCCGGGGCGCAAAGCTATGCCTGCGCGCTCTGCCATGAAATCGGGCAATTCATGGTGAGTTTTGACATCCACTGGTTTTGGATAAGCGGCGGTGTGGCAGAAACTTTGAATAACCAAATCAGCGCTAAATCCCAAACAAGCAAGTTCTTTCAATTCGTCCCGAGTCATTGGCCCGGTGGTATCTTGCGAGCCGACTGTTGTCATGACTGGTTCGCAAGATGTACCGGGACGAACGCCTGACAAACCGCAAGCTTTGCCTACCATTTTTTGCGCTAAAGTGAAGCCTTTTCCCGTATCTACTGGGATTGTGGGACGGGTAAAAATAGTGCTAGGTGCGAGTCCTAAAGCTGCGCGGGTTTTGTCGGTTAAAGTTCGTCCAATTAATAGCGGAATTCGGCCACCTGCGCGAACTTCGTCTAGAATTGTGTCGGGTTTGAGGGTGAATGTGGAGATGATTTCTCCGGCTTCGTTGGTAATTTCGCCTTGGTATGGATGGATGATAATCACCATTCCTGTTTCCATTTTGGAGACATCGCATTCGATCGGCAAAGCGCCGGAATCTTCAGCGGTATTGAAGAAAATCGGGGCGATCGCACTTCCTAAAATATAACCGCCACTGCGCTTGTTCGGCACAAACGGAATATCATTGCCAATGTGCCAGAGCACGGAATTAATCGCCGATTTTCGTGACGAACCGGTACCGACAACATCACCAACATAGGCTACGGGATGACCTTTTTGCTTCAAGTCTGCAATGGTTTGCAAAGCTCCTGGCATCTTACTTTCCAGCATCGCCAAAGCGTGTAGGGGAATGTCGGGCCGCGTGGTAGCATGAGGTGCAGGCGATAAGTCGTCAGTATTGGTTTCTCCAGGAACTTTGAAGACTGTAACGGTAATCGCTTCTGGCAAGACAGGACGGCCTGTAAACCACTCGGCATCCGCCCAAGAATCGACTACCTGTTTGGCGTAGGGATTGGTATCAGACAAAGCTATAACGTCGTGGAAAGCGTCGAATACTAACAACGTTTTGCTCAGTGCCCGGGCGGCGGTGGCGGGAATGGCGATTTCGGCAGTAGGATTGAGCAAATCGATTAAAGATTGGACGTTGTAACCGCCCATCATTGTCCCCAGCAGGTAAACTGCCCATTTGGGAGCAATTAAGGGGCTGTGGATTTCGCCTTTAGCAATGCCAGTTAAAAAACCAGCTTTGACGTAGGCGGCGCTGTCTACTCCTGGCGGGACGCGATCGCGCAATAATTCTATTAAGGTCTCTTCTTCTCCAGCCGGCGGATTTTTCAGCAGTTCACACAGTTCCGACGTTTGCTGGGCGTCTAGCGGCAGCGGTGGAATTCCCAAAGCGGCCCGTTCGGCAGCGGTACGGCGGTAAGATTCAAGCATTTCTCCTCTCTCCTCGGATAATATTCAGTGGTTGGCAAGCAGGTGACTTTACTTTTTAGATTAGGAGCTTCCGCTGCACATTGAGTAAAGTACCTCGCTCTTATAAAAACTTAACGCAACTTTAAAAACAGTAGATTGTCATACCAAAGATAGATGTGTTCTCCATTCCGAGTGTACGATATCGCACTCCAGCCGAGCAGTGTAGAGGCCGTCAGTTGCATTGTTGTGGTTAAGATTAATGTGTTGTGGGCTACGATCGATCGTCCTCTGCATCCATCCCTAACAACTAAAGCTAGGGAAGCATTTGTCAATGAGCAATTATGCTCAGAATTTACTCGGATTGTGGGTACAAAACTCAGATTGGCGCGATCGAGGAATCATGCCGAGTGCCATATTTAGACCCACCCACTCCCAAATCGCGAATTTTCTACTCCTAGAAAAGCAGTTTTTTTGAGTAATCTTACTGACTGACAAATGACATTAAGTCTTCAGTTGTTACCAATGCTCTGCATCGGAAATCGTCATTTACCACAAGTTTAAAAAAGTTGTCCTGCTAATGGATCGATTAAACAATGGAAAGTTTTATCCCTGAAAACTCTGAAAACTGTCACGGCTGGACCTCCAAGCCAGACTTGTACAAAGAGCTGCAAGGAACCAAAGAATTACTGCTGACGATCGCCAACTCGATGCCAATGCCACTGATCGTCAGCAGTCTGGCGGACGGCACAATTCTTTATAGTAACGATTTATGCCGTCAGGCTTTCGGGTTCACAGCCTTCAAGCCGATCGACGGCCAAAAAGCCGAAATACTCTACCACAAACCTGCAGATCGCCAGGAATTGCTGTTGCGGCTCGCCCGCAACGAACACGTCTGCGAGAGAGAAGTCCGGCTTAAAAAAGCTGACGGCACGCTGTTTTGGGCAAGTGTATCGATGCGGTATCTGATATTGGTGTCGGGGAAAGCTGTTCTGTCGGTGTTCAGCGACATTACCGATCGGAAACGAGCCGCCGCGAAGGAGCAGGAATTGCTCACGTCAATCCACTCGCGGGCCCGCCAGCAAGCGGCCGTCGCTTACTTGGGGCAGCAGGCCCTGGCAGAAACAGATTTGTCTGCACTGATGGACAAAGCTGCGGTTTTAATTGCTCAAACCCTGGACGTTGATTATTGCCAGTTGTTAGAACTGTTGCCCTCCGGTCATGCTTTTCTGCTGCGAGCGGGGGTGGGCTGGCAGCAGGGCCTCGTCGGCAGCGCTACTGTTGCCGCTTCTGCCCGATCGCAAGCAGGTTACACATTGCTAGCGGGCGAACCGACAATCGTCGAAGATTTGCGGGTGGAAACGCGCTTTAGCGAGTTGCCGCTACTACACAACCACCGGGCTGTCAGCGGCGTTACTGTAATTATTCCCGGCAATCGAAAACTGGGAAGCAACTGGGGACAAGCAGAACCAACAAACAGTTCGTCCTCGCAGGCCTGGGGCATTTTGGGGGTTCATACCAGCCAAAGGCGCGTTTTCAGCCAAGATGACGTTTATTTTGTAGAAGCCATCGCCAACTTGTTAGCTGCGGCGATCGAGCGCATTCTATCGCAAGAGCGCTTACAAATGATGGAACGGGCGATCGAAAGTTGCAGCAACGGCATTGCAATCACCGACGCAACCGTTGCAGATAATCCGATTATTTATGTCAATCCCAGTTTTGAGCGGATTACTGGTTATCGCAGAGACGAGTTAATGGGGAAAAATTGCCGATTTTTGCAGGGTACAGACACTGACACCCCCGCTGCCAAACAATTGCGAATTGCGATTGAAGAAGGCAGAGAATCTCAAGTTATATTACGCAACTTTCGGAAAGACGGCACTCCTTTTTGGCACGAACTTTCGATCGCTCCAGTTTACAACTCGCGGCGACACTTAACCCACTTTATTGGAGTACAAACAGACATTACCGACCGCCAGCGCTCGGAAGAAGAATTATTTGTAAATTCTCAAGCTTTAGCAGCATTTAGCGCTAATCTCAAACATTTGCATCGGATTACAACTTATCATTATCAAAACTTTGAAGAACTGGTTGACGATTATCTAACAGCAGGCTGTTTGATGTTTGGACTTTCTATGGGCATCATGGCTGAAGTTGACAACGAGACTTTTATTGTCAGAGCAGCTAAAAGCGATTTAGAATACTTCGTGCGAGGCTTAGAATTGAACCTCAGCGATACTTACTGCGCCGCAGTCATTAAACTTAACAAAACAGTTGCGTATTCTCATATAGGAGCAGATATTGAGATGCGCGAACATCCTGCTTATCAGAACTGCAAGGCGGAATCTTACATTGGAACGCCGATATTTGTTAACAATAAAACTTACGGCACGTTGAGTTTTAGTTCGCCAGAAATAAAGAAAAGAAAGTTCAAGTACGAGGAAATAGAAATTATAGAATTGATGGCTCAAAGTATTGGCAAAATTCTGGCGGTTCACCAAATGGAAGTCGAACGCCAGCAAGCTGAAAAAGAGCGATGCGAGTTAATAGTCTCTCTCAAAGAAAGTGAAGAACGCTATCGCCGTTTAGTAGAACTATCTCCCGAAGCGATCGCCGTTCACAGTCAAGGGAAAATCGCCTACATCAATGCTGCCGGCGCGAAACTCCTCGGTGCGAACTCTCCCGATGCGCTAATCGGCTTTCCCATATTGCATTTCGTCCATCCAAACTATGTGGAAATAGCCACAGAGCGCATTCGGCTAGTCGAGATAGAAAATCAGCCACTCGACCTTGCCGAACAAAAACTGATGAGGCTCGACGGACAAATAATAGACGTTGAAATGGCGGGCATCCCCGCTATTTATCAAGGCTCGACTGCTGGCCAGATTATTATCCGAGATGTCACCGAGCGCAAGCGAGTAGAACGGCAACTGCTGCACGGCGCTTTTCACGATGCGCTGACGGGTTTGCCCAACCGGGTTTTGTTCATCGACAGGCTAGGACAAGCCATCCGCCGATCCAATCAGTCCCCCGATTACAAATTTGGTTTACTTTTCCTAGATTTAGACCGCTTCAAAGTAGTTAATGATTCTTTAGGACACGTTTTAGGAGACAAACTGCTAATCGCCCTCGCGGAGCGACTGCAAACCTGCGTCCGCGTTTCTGATACCGTCGCCCGACTGGGGGGAGACGAATTCACCATCCTGCTAGACCACATTCAGAGCCTCAGTGACGCCACCCTCGCAGCTAAAAAGATACAAAAAGAACTGACGAAGCCGTTTCATCTCGAAGGACACGAAGTATTTACCACCGCTAGCATTGGCATTGTTTTCAGTCGAGGCGAAGCCACCGCCAGTGGCGAATTAAATTCGTACACTCACCCCGAAGAATTCCTACGCGATGCTGACATCGCTATGTACCGCGCTAAAGCTTTGGGTAAGGCCCGCCACGAAGTGTTTAATTTGGCGATGCACGACCAAACTATGTCGCTGTTGCAGTTAGAAACTGACCTGCGGTTGGCTATTTTGGGCAAGGAGGAATTAGGAGAGAGCAAGGATCAACGTTCGCACTTTATTGTGCAGTACCAACCGATTGTTTCGATCGCCAGCGGTGCGCTCGAAGGTTTTGAGGCCTTGGTGCGCTGGCACCACCCTGTTCGGGGTCTAGTTCCGCCGTCTACTTTTATCCCTGTAGCTGAAGAAACAGGTTTGATCGTGCCTCTGGGAGCCTGGGTGTTGCGGGAAGCTTGTCAGCAATTGCGGATTTGGCAAGAAATGTTAACCGAGCAACAGGGAAGAAGTCCCATGGAAGTCGGAACAAGGCCCTTCGACTCCCTTCGGCTGCACTCAGGGCGAGTAGCTCAGCGTAACAAGAAGGAAGAAGGCGCTTCGACTTCGCTCAGGGTAACAACAGAGAAGAGGGCAACGGGCAATGGAGGGAATTTAACTGATGTAACAGATACAGGGAATGAGGAACACGGAACTTTTACTGAGCCTAGCCCCAATATTGGTCACAGGGAAGAAAGAATCGGTAAAAAATTACCAATTCCCAGTTACCAATTCCCGATTACTGATTTCCACTCATCTATTACCCATTCCCAATTCCCAATTACCAATACTTCGGCTACGTTCAGTACAACTTCCCAGGTACCAATTCCGAATTTTAAATTACCCATTATTGATCCTTCGCAATTAACAATGAGCGTCAATCTCTCTCCTAAACAGTTAGGTATGCCGAATTTAATCGATGAAATCGATGAAATTTTAGCAGAAACAGGCTGCGATTCGAGCTGTTTAAAATTGGAGATTACTGAAAGCGCGATCGTGGAAAATGTCAAGAAAGCCAATATTGTGCTAGCCCAATTAAAAGGTAGAAATATTCGATTGTCGATCGACGATTTCGGTACTGGCTATTCGTCTTTGAGTTACTTGCACCGTTTTCCGCTGGATACACTGAAGATCGATCGATCTTTTGTGAGCCGCTTGGGGGCTGCCGAAAACGGTGACGACGGGGGTCAGCCTTTGCAGATTGTGCGGGCGATCGTAACTTTGGCTCACAATTTGGGATTGAATGCGATCGCCGAAGGTGTAGAGACAGGCGAACAGTTAGCACAGCTTCGAGAACTCGACTGCGAATTAGCTCAGGGATATTGGTTTTCTAAACCTTTGGACAGTTCTGCCGTGACAGAAATCCTGATAAATCTCGGTAATAGAGCAATTATGGAATGAGTGAGGGACGGATTGGTAAATAGTGCCTCACCCCGTGAAGACATTTTTGCTACAAACTCACAATCTCAAAACTGATGCACCAGGGAATAAATGGTGCATCAAAATTAGATTTTCGGTGCTCATATCAAATTGGTTAGCATCGGAATTCTTCATCTGCGTGAATCCGCATTAATCCCTTGTCATCTGCGGTCAGAAAAATTCTCTTTTTTAAACCGCAGATGAGGGCAGATTAACACTGAGTAACGCAGATGAATGAGATCAATTCCGGTTGTACCGTCCCTGATTACTGATTGTTGAGGAAATTTTACGTCCGACGACGATGCTACCGGAATTGATATGGTTGAGAATTACAAAGCTGACGCACAGTAACACTTTCGCAATTGCCAATTGCCAATTAAAACTTACAACTTACCAATTCCCTATTAACAATTAGCTTTGAGGGGTATTTCGATCACCAATTCTGTACCCTGTCCCGGCGAAGAAGTGCATTTCAGCGACCCATTGTGTCTGTCTGTAACAATTTGATAGCTAATCGACAACCCCATCCCAGTGCCTTTACCCACAGGTTTAGTGGTAAAAAATGGGTCAAAAAGCCGAGTGCCGACAGTCTCCGGTATTCCCGGCCCGTTGTCAGCAATCCGAATGATTACTTTGCCCGCTGGCGATATTTCAGTGCGGATGCGGATGTTGCTGGGCTTTTGCCGCATTTCCTCAGCAGAACGGCGCAGGTCCCGTTCTTCCAAAGCATCCAAAGCATTGCTCAAGATGTTCATAAATACTTGATTTAACTGTCCGGCATAACATTCTACTAAGGGCAGTTGAGCGTATTCTTTAATCACCTCAATTTCTGGATGATTGTGTTTAGCTTTGAGCCGATGCTGCAAAATCATCAGGGTGCTATCTATGCCGTCGTGGATGTTGACTGCTTTCATTTCCGCTTCGTCCATGCGGGAAAATGTGCGGAGAGAAGCAACAATTTGTTGAATTCTGTCTGCACCGACTTTCATTGAAGCAAGCAACTTTGGCAAGTCTTTCATCAAAAAGTCGAGTTCAATATTGTCTACTTCCTCTTGAATTTCCGGGACTGGATCGGGATAGTGGTTTTGGTAAAGTTCGATCAGGTGCAGCAAGTCTTGGGTATAGTCGTTGGCGTGGCTGAGATTGCCGTAAATAAAGTTAACTGGGTTGTTGATTTCGTGGGCGACTCCTGCCACAAGTTGACCGAGACTTGACATTTTTTCATTTTGAATTAACTGCGATTGAGTGCTGGTTAATTTCTGCAAGGTTTGCTCTAATTCGCGAGCTTTATTGCGAGTTTGGGCGTAAAGATCGGCTTGGTTGAGAGCGATCGCCAATTGAACTGTAACCGCTTGCAATAATTCTACTTCGCCCTCGCTCCAAGGTCGCACAGCAGCGGAGTGGGCGCAGGTAACAACGCTCACTACTCCCGAAAGTGCCTGCATCGGAATTGCCAACACAGATTGGTAGCCCATAGAATTAAGAGACTTTCTCCAAACAGGGTCTGCGAGCGCTCCGACATCATCAATTTGCAGCGTTTCTAGACGCAACATCTGTTCTCCTATAGTGCCGAAGTCAGAAGCTTTATAGCAACCTATTAAATCGGGAAGTTCTCTTCTGCGAGATTCTTGAATAATTTCCCAAAAAGCCTCTTCTTGTTCGCGGCGGTACCAGGAAAAATAGCACCGATCGATCTGCATGAAAGCCCGAATTTCTTGGACGGCGACAGCAATAATGCTGTCGAAATCGAGGGAATTGCGGATTTGAGTCGTGAGGTTGTTGAGCAATTTTTCTCGATCGGCTTGCTGCCTGAGTCGGGCTTCCGATCGCCTCAAGGCAATTTCTCCCCGCTTGCGATCGGTAATGTCTTCGATGACAGCTAATAGATATTGCGGTTTCCCATCAGCATCGAGGATTGATGTTTTCTTGGTATGAAATATCCGCATTTCTCTTTGGCTGGTTTCAATCTCTTCTTCGGCGATTTCTACAATTTGCCCGCTGTTGAGCACTTCCCTGTCTTTGGCGGTGAAAAAATCAGCTTGTTCTGTTGGGAAAAAGTCGTGATCATTTTTGCCGATAACTTCTGCTTCACTGAAACCGAGCAACTGTTCAGCTACTGGGTTCCACAGAACAAAGCGCAGTTCTTGGGCATCCTTGGCAACCACTCCTACGGGTATGGTTTTGAGGACTGATTCCATAAAATTTTGAGCGTGTTGCAGTTCTGCTTCTGCCTGTTTGCGATCGCTAATATCTCGGACGTTGGCAATGATGCTGAGATTGCCGTTGAGATTAATTCTGGACAGGGCCACTTCTGCATCAAAAGTTGAACCGTCGTTGGGACGCCTCGCTTTCCATTCCACGCGACCTGTTTCGCCGGCTAATACTCTTTCCCAAAGTTCTTCCATTTTCTCAATGGGATTGCTGCGTGTTGAATAGTCGTTTTTAATTGATAATTTTGTTGCTTGTTCCGGGCTCACTCCGTACATTTCTAACATTCGATTGTTGACATCGAGAATGTTTCCTTCTAAATCGTGAATGAAGATAGCATCGTAAACATTGTTAAATATCGTCCGCAGGTTTTGCTCGGAAACTTGCAGCGCTGCTTCTGCCTGTTTGCGATCGCCAATTTCTTGTTCTAATTGGGTGACTGCTTGGGAAAGTTCGGCCGTGCGATCGCTCACTCTGTCTTCTAACTCGACTGCTGCTTGCCGCAGTGCTGCTTCGGCGGTTTTGCGATCGGTAATGTCGAGCACCGTACCGAACAGTTTTACAACCTTGCCGTTCACATCGGTTTCGGCTTTGCCCAGGGCGTTCACGTGTCGCAAGATGCCGTCGGGACGGTAAAGGCGAAAGTCAAACTCAAAAGGGATGCCTGTTGCGAGTCCCTGCTGCACTTGAGTTTGCCACAATTCCAAATCTTCTGGATGAATCAGAGCTACCTGTTCGGCTATGTTGGGCGCGATGGGGGCCGGTTCGAGCCCGAAGATGCGGAAAAGTTCTTCCGACCAAGTGAGGGTTTCGGTGGCTGCGTCAAGTTCCCAATTGCCGACATGGGCGAGTCTCTGGGCTTCTTTGAGCTGCCGCTGGCTGTTGCGGATGGCGGTTTCGGCAACTTTGCGATCGGTGATGTCGAGCAAAACGCCGCAAAATATTATTTCGCCGTTCTCGCTGCGGGTGGGCATGGAGTCGCCCTGCCACCAGCGAATCTCACCGTCGGGCTTGACTAACCGCCCTTCGTAGTGCCAGGGACAAAGATTTTCTACGGCTTCGTTGACGGAAGCGAGGTGGCTTTCCGAGTCTTCGGGGTGGATGCGACAAATGAATGTATTTAAGTCTCGCGTCATTTCTGCTGCTGTGACGCCCGTGAGATCGAAGATGCGATCGCTAACGTAGTCAACTTGCCAAACTCCGTCCCGGTTGCAAAACTGAAACAGAGCTCCGGGGATGGTGGCCGCGATCGTCCGGAACCTGGCTTCGCTGGCCGTGAGGGCGGCAAAAGTCTGGCGCAGTTCTGCCGTGCGTGCTTCTACTCTGCGCTCTAGTTCTGCGTTGGCGTGTTGTAAGGCTGCTTCTGCTCGCTTGCGATCGGTAATGTCGGTGGCTGTGCCCGTGGTGCCGAGGAAGTTTCCGGTTTCGTCGTAGAGGCCGATGGCGTTAAACATCAAATGTTTCATGCTACCGTCTTTGGCGATTTGGGTGGTTTCGTACTGGAAAATTGATTCTCCGGCAAACAGGCGGGCGAACACTTCTAAATCTTTCTGGCTTTGTTCTGGTGTCACAAAGTCGGAGAAGGGCCGACCGATCATTTCTTCTGGTTCGTAACCGTAGATGTACTTAACTGCTGGGTTGACGAAGGTATAGCGCCCGATCGCATCGACCGACCAAATCATGTCTTGGGAGGTTTCTACCAGGCTGCGGTATTTGGTTTCGCTGGCTTTGACCGCTTCTTCTGTTTTTTTGCGTTCCGTCATGTCGCGGGAGACGCCGACAGTCATGACGATTGCGCCGTCTGCGTTGCGGATCGGTGTTTTGACGGTGCTGAACAGCCGCACTTCTCCGTCGTAGCGCGTCACCGGTTCTTCGGAAATTTGCAGAGTCTGTCCGGTTTCAAAGACGAAGGCGTCATCTTTGATGTACTGGAGAGTATTGTCGGTATCGGCGAAAGGTGCGTCTACTATGCCTTGAAGTTCCTCTTCAGTCATGCCGTAATAGTTGCGGAATGCTTGATTTGCCCAAACAATTTTGGATTTGGGGCCTTTGACTAATACCATATCGCCGATCGAATCGAGAATTTGGTGATATTTTTGCTCACTGTCGCGGAGTTTCTGCTGCGCGGATTCGATTTCTGCTATTTGCCTCTGGGTTTGCAAGTGCAGTTCGGCTTGGTAGATGGCAACGGCTAAATGGTCGCCTACTTGTCTGGCAAATTCGATTTCGTCTTCTTGCCACTGGCGGGGTTGACCGCAGGAGTGAATGCACAGCAATCCCCACAAATGTTGCCCTTGCAGTAGCGGTACGACTAAGTTGGCCCGGATTTGAAACCGCTTGAGGATTTTGAGGTGACAAGGGCTCAACCGGGCTTTGTAGATGTCCGTGACTGCTTGAACGTAACCTTTGGTGTAGTTGGCTGCAAATTGTTCGCCAAAGCAATTGTCGCGGACTCTGCTTCCCAAAGAGGGGCTGTATTGGGGCAGTACGTCTTCGGACACTACTTCGCCCTCATTCCATTCGGATTCGGGAAAGAAGCGGTAGATGGCGACTCGATCGGCATTTAGGAGTTGCCGAACTTCGGTGGCTGTGATTGTGAATATTGTTTCTAAGTCTAGGGATTCACGAATTTTGCTAATAACTCCCATCAGCGCCTGCAGCTTTTTGAACCAGGTTTGAGACTGCGTTTCTCTTTCTAGGTGAGCTAGTTTCTCGCGCAGGTTGCTGACTTCGTGATACAGGTATTCATGAAACATAATGATTTTTATTTAGTTATTTTGCGGTTTGTTATCGAGGTTGATGGCATCTCAATAGCGCTCTGCAAGTTGAGCCTGGTAACTCAAAAAGGCAAAGAACATATTCTCCTCATTCTGCTAGCACTTAGCAGCTACTCACACTGCATTTCCGTATTTTTTCGATATTTGGAGGTCTATCGACCATCTTAGCTCCCGTATATTTACTGAAAAAGTTGCATAATTTGCTACTTCATTAATTGTCAATTAGTGGGACTAATGCTAACAAAACTTACCCATAAACCCGGTTTCTTAACGTAATTAACTCAGGAAAACTCCGAAAGTGGAAACAAGAAACCCGGTTCCATTTCGCGAGCTGGAGGAGCGTCTCTGACTAATTTTGACATTTTTTTTGTTCGCATTGGGTTGCAATTGTCACCTTTTTATTATTACCCCAAACTCGATTAATGGTTTCCTTGTGTTGGCGAGAAAATATCCTGTTGGTAACGCCTTTATTTGAATTTGTTTAAACTTACGCGATCGCCTTTTATAAAGTTTTAAGTAATGCTCGATTTATCTCTCCTAAATTAGATTTTTTACAATCTTTAGGATCAGCAGAAATTTTAGAGATTTTTCCTTGCCTTCTCGTTATTTCATGCGAGGGATGGGATTTTTAAAACTGATTAAAATTCACCGAATCAGAGGTTAGTTTTCGGTCAAACAGTTGAGGTAGTTGCAGGCTGTGGTTAAATGGGCTCAACTCAAGGGGGATTCCCTACCGCAACGAGCCCGCACGCGCGTTCGGGATAGCTTCCGCACGCGCGGAGACTTTTTGCCCGATTTTTGCGATTTTTGACAACTGTAAAAATTTTAGATAATACAAATATTTAGGGTATCACATTTTGGGCTAAAGTAAAGGTATTTCAATCTTGATCAATAGAAATGGCGATCGCGAGGATTAAAGTTTGGGCAAAGTAAGGAAAAATTCCGTAGAAACTCGCATTTCGCTTTCTACCTTTAAAGTGCTACGGTGTTGTTGGACAATGCGAGCGCGAGTGAGAGATAATCCTAAACCGACTGCTTCTGCTGTTGGTTTAGTAGTAAAGAAAATATGGCAGATTTTTGCTTTAATTTCTAGAGAAACTCTGAGAGTATTCTCGCGCCGACCAAGTTTAACTGCTTTTGCTTGCCAGTTTTTGCGTTTTTAGCAAGTTTTTGAGAGGAAATTTTATATTTATCGATCGGTTCTTTGCTGCCATTTTTGGGCTTGTGAAATATAGCCTAACAAACACGATCAATAATATTAATCAAAGCGCGGTTGAAATCCGATAAGGCAACTTCCGACAGAGCGATCGCACTTTCATACTCAATATAAATTATTATATTGAAGTGGCCAGCAGACTGCTGTGATCAACGAATTGCTACAAGCTTAAGAAGCCGTTTTCAGCATCGCCCTGGCTTCCTCAATATTTTCGGCAACCAATTTGCCCGAATCGATAAAGGCTGCTCTTTCGGTATCGCTGAGTTCGAGTTCGACTACTTGTTCGACTCCCTGAGATCCCAAGCGGCAGGGAACTCCTAAAAAGATATCTTGCACACCGTATTCGCCGTGCAAATAAACGCAGCAAGGCAAGAGTCGCGACTGATTAAATAAAATAGATTCCACCATCAAACAGGCAGAAGATGCGGGTGCAAAATAAGCACTACTAATCTTCATCAATTCGACAATTTCTGCGCCGCCGTGGCGAGTCCGCTGTACGATTCGATCGATCGCCCCAGCATCCATAAGTTGATTGATGGGAATACCGTTGACAGTGGAATAGCGAGGCAAAGGAACCATCAAATCGCCATGAGAACCGATGACAGTTGCATTGATTTCAGCAATTGAAACGCCCAATTCCATGGCAATAAAAGTTTCAAAGCGGGCGGAGTCGAGAACTCCCCCCATCCCCATGACTCGGTGTTTGGGCAAATCCGCAGCTTCCCAAGCTAAATAAGTCATGATATCTAGGGGATTGGTGATGACGATTAAGATTGCTTCGGGAGAATGCTCGATCGCCTGTTTTGAGGCTTCGGTGACAATTCGAGCATTGATTTTAATTAAATCTTCCCGATTGATACCGGGTTTGCGTGGCACTCCAGCGGCAATTACGATGATATTTGAGTTGGCCGTATCTGTATAATTATTTGTACCGACAATTTGGCGATCGTGGCGTTCCACTCCCCTAGCTTCCATCAAATCCAAAGCAACGCCCTGCGGCCAACCCTCCACAATATCTAGCAATACTACATCTGCCAGATTTTTCTCAGCAATTCGCTGGGCTAACGTACTGCCGACTTTGCCTGCACCAATAATTGATACGCGGTTTGATGGAGAATTCATTGGATTTTAGATTTTAGGTTTTAGATTTTAGATTTTAGATTTTAGCAATCAGCTTAATTGCGGAAAGGTGCACACCGCGCACCCTTCGCTACATTAAGAACAGTGATGTTTAGTTTTGGTGAGTTACTTAAAATCTTCGAGTTGGTCTACCCGCAGCCAAATATTCGGGGTGGGTACTTTGCCAAATTTGACGAAGGCATAGTCGCCGCGAACATCCATCACTTCGCCCTTTGTTTCAAATATATACGAGGAAAAGCGCTGGTCGCTGGCTTTGGCTTCTAGACTGTTTTCCAATTTTTCGCGTACAGCGCGAACTATACTGCCTTTTTTGATTGCCATAACTTGCTTTGTTTAGTTTAAAAAACTATACAAATTTTAATCTAGATTTGGCGGGAAAGGACTTCTTATTTCTTCTGACATCTGGCATCATTCTCGCTTAACAAGATTTCCGGCCTGTTCCACAATAGTTCAATATTATTGTGGGCTCGGTGTCCCGCCCGCCCCTGACAGCCTTATTGACAATGGTACAAGATATCAGTTCTTCCTTCTTCCTTCTTTCCTCTCCGCCTTCTTCCTTCTTCCTTCTTCCGACGGACATCGGACTGACATCCGTTACATCCGAAGAAAGCGAATCCGTTGCCGAACTTCCTTCTGCTTATTGCTGACACGCGGGGCAAAAATGAGTCGATCGCCCTGCTAATTTTATACGTTCGATGGTTGTGGAGCAAGTGCGACAGGGTTGACCGGCGCGATTGTACACCCAAGCGACGCCGCCGTAGTTGCCGTTGACACCTTGGACGTTGAGAAAATTGCTAAAAGTGGTGCCCCCGGATTCGATCGCCTTCTGTAAAACTTGAATAATAGCTGTATGGATGCGCCCAATTTGCTCTGCTGTCAAATCCGCACACAGAGTTGTGGGCATCACTCCCGACAAAAACAAAGTTTCGTCTGCGTAAATATTGCCTAAACCCGCTATCAGTGCCTGGTCTAGCAAAGCTGTTTTTATGGGTCGCGCCCGCCGGTGCAGCTTGCGGGCCAAATATTCTGTTGTAAACTCCTCGGAAAATGGTTCGGGCCCTAAAAGTTTCAGACCGATGACTGTGCTGGAAACCTCGGTTTCTGCAGGCACGTACCACATTTGCCCGAAGGTGCGCTGGTCTACAAACCGCAATTCTTGGTTTCCTTCAAAGAATAGCCGCACTCGCGCGTGTTTTTGCAGGGGTTCGGATCGGTTCACCCACAGCAGTTGTCCAGTCATCCGCAGGTGAACGCCCAACCAGCCGGCTTTTGAAGGAAGGAGGAAGGAAGAAGGAAGAGGGGAAGAGCTTGGAGTTTGATCCCTAAATTCTCCCCCTTTCCCTTTCTCTCTTTCTCCTTCTGGGAATTGAGATAGTTCTGCCAGGAGGTATTTGCCGCGTCTGTACCAGCGGGCGATCGACTTTCCTTTGAGTTTCGTCAAAAAATCGGTCGCAGAGATTGAGCGGGCGATCGTGCTGTTTAGCAACACGTCCCCGTCCAAAATTTCTCGATCGAGGGTTGCTTGATTCAAACCCCGGCAAATAGTTTCAACTTCTGGCAGTTCTGGCACAATTAGCGCTGTTCTGTTCCTTGACCCTGAGGCGAACCTTCGACGGTGCCGGGCACTTCGGCGCCGGGTTTGCTGTCCGTCGAAGTTTTCGGCTGCGAGGGGGCTCCTCCGCTGCCGGTTTTCCGAGTTTTCTCGTCGAGCGTGGTTTGTTTGCCGCCGGAAGCTACAGCAGTCGCTGTTTTCGCTTTTGCTTTGGGTGCTGCCACTTCCACTAATTCGCTTTCGGCGTAGTTGTTGGTGTTGACGCCTGCATAATTTACGGTGTTAAAGCGAACGATAACTGGGTATTTAATGCCGCTTTGGTCTACCGTAGCAACGGTGCCCACTTCTTGATACCAGTAGGATTCTTTGCGGAGAATCCGGACTGTTGAACCGCGTTGAACCATGAGCTTTTTTTCCTTTGCGATGAATAAACGGATCAAGCCATTTTTTTTACTCTAGTCGATCGCGCGGCGCATTTAAAGTCTGCAACGAATTTTTTACCTCCCGCGCCGTTTTTTGTCTGCTGTTTGTAAAGAAAAGTAAATACTTTGGTAGGGCGATCGCTACCGTTGCAAAATAAATAAACTCACATTATCCGTCAAATAAAAGCAGTGCGAGCGAGTTGAAAAAAAAACTTTACAAATAGTTGTGAATTGCTACAGTTAAAAGTTCTGCGAAATTCTGATAAGTAATGACTGAACCTCACGCAACAGTAATACTCGCGATCAGCGCTGACGGTAAAATAGCAGATGCACTACGATCGCCCGCGAGATTCGGTTCTGCCAACGACAAAGCCCACCTCGAACAGCAAGTAGCAGCAAGCGACGCGGTTTTGTTCGGCAACGGCACGTTACAGGCTTATGGGACGACGATGAGAGTGATTTCGCCGGAATTGCTCAAACAGAGGGAACTGCAAGGGAAGCTCCCACAACCGGTGCAAATTGTGTGTTCGCGATCGTCCCAATTTGACCCAAACTTGCGATTTTTCCAGCAACCGGTACCTCGCTGGCTGCTGACGGGGCAAGACAGTAGGGAAACGGCATTGCCATCTCCCTACCCGATGACAAACAGTAAGTTTGATCGAATTATCTATGCGAAAACCAGAGGTGGAGAGATTGATTGGATTGATGCGTTTCAACAGCTAGCAAGCTTCGATATCAAACGCTTGGCGATTCTGGGCGGGGGAAAATTGGTAGCCTCTGTGCTGGCTGCAGGCTTGGTAGACGAACTTTGGCTGACGGTGTGTCCGTTAATTTTGGGCGGGGCGCATGCACCGACACCAGTGGAGGGAGAGGGTTTTTTGGCAGATTTAGCTCCGAAATTGGAGCTTTTGACGGTTAAACAGGTGGGACAAGAGGTATTTTTGCATTATCGGGTCGATCGATAGTCGCGCATTTGTAACGGGTTCCCCGGCTCTGCCTGGAAACCCATGTAAGCGAGGCTCTGCCTCGCAAGCGCAAGGAAAATCGAGGCTCGAACTCTGGATCTGCGTTACCAGGAAGAGCCTGGTAAGAAGTGTCGAACAGGGGAAATTATATTAACTTAAATGAAGTTCGATCGCTCTACGCTCAAATCTCCCTATGCTGAAACAGCCAAAACCTGAATATTCTGTAGCCTGGATTAGCAAAATAGGCGAAATCCCGCAAGCGTCGTGGGATGCCCTGGCGATGCCACTAAAAACTCCATTTCTGGAATGGGATTGGCTTAACAATCTCGAAGTCTCGGGAAGTGCGACAGGTAAAACCGGTTGGCTACCGCATCACTTAACAGTCTGGCGAGACAAACAGTTGATTGCTTGCGCGCCACTTTATGTCAAAAGTCACAGTTACGGGGAATTTGTATTCGATAATCAGTGGGCGGATTTAGCCCAACGTTTGGGTGTTCACTATTATCCCAAATTGATGGGAATGACGCCCTTTACTCCGGCTGAAGGCTATCGGTTTTTGATTGCCGAGGGAGAAGATGAAGACGAGTTAACGGGAGTAATGGTAAGCGCAATCGACCATTTTTGCGATCGCCACAATATCTCCGGCTGCAATTTCCTTTATGTAGATCCTGAATGGCGGCAGCGCATGGAACGCCACGGTTTCAGCAGTTGGCTGCACCACAGTTATATTTGGCAAAATCAAGGCTATCAAAATTTTGACAATTATTTAGGCGCATTTAATGCCAACCAGCGCCGCAATATCAAACGCGAACGCAAAGCAGTCGATCAAGCTGGTTTGTTGATAAAAACGCTGACGGGCGATGAAATTCCCCAAGCCATGTTTGCTCAAATGTATGCTTTTTATGAGAATACTTGCGACAAATTTGGTTGGTGGGGAAGCAAGTATCTGACTAAGCGATTTTTTGAACAGTTGCACCACAATTATCGCGATCGAGTTTTATTTGTAGCCGCCTACGACAAGGAAGATGACAGACAGCCTGTGGGTATGTCTTTTTGTTTGTATAAGGGCGATCGACTGTACGGGCGTTATTGGGGAAGTTTGCAGGAAATCGACTGCTTGCACTTCGATGCTTGTTACTATACGCCGATCGAATGGGCGATCGATCGGGGCATCCAAAGCTTCGATCCGGGTGCCGGCGGGCGGCACAAAAAACGGCGCGGCTTTCCAGCTACGCCAAATTATAGTTTGCACCGATTTTATAACAACCGTCTGGCCCAAATTCTCAAGTCTTATATCGGTCAAATTAACGAAAGAGAACAGCAAGAAATTGATGCAGTAAACGAGGATTTACCTTTTACTAAGTTACCTCCTTTGTTACTCGGCGAGTGACGGTTGACTGGGAATTTGGAATTGGAAATTGGGAATTAGTAACAGCCCATCGGTGTCAACATAATACTAAAACCCTGTGTATATCTCGTTTGTATCGAAGTTTCGATACCCCTAAATCCCCCTTAAGAAGCGGGACTTTGAAGGCTCTTTCCCCTTTATTAATGGGAGTTAGATGGGAGGTAAGAATAGTCTTGTCCCCCCCCCCCTTATTAAGAGGGGTTAGGGGGGATCGCAACTAAACTATAAACGATATTTATTATGGATTTGAGTCTTAAGTTGACACGAATGGTAACAGTCAACAGTCAACAGTTAAACTAATTCAAAATTACCTTGCCATCTTCCTGAATTTGCAGCGATTTTGTATCAGCGTCCAACTCAGTTGTCGCGCCGAAACTGACTTGCAACATTCCCGGCATCGCGGTTGCTTGGGGGCGAACTAGCACCAATCCGCCGTCTGGGCGCTGATAAGTGAGGGTGATTGGCACTTTGAGGGCTTGAAGCAAAATTTCAGATTGTTCGCCCAGAGTGCGCGGCTGGGTCACGCCTACGATTTGATAATTGATGACAGCATTGGTGGTATTCACCAGTTTAATTACTATCATGCCTTCGGCAGGCGTAACTCGCGCACTGGGCATGGGGAAGCGGGCAGGCGCGTCTGTTGGTGTAGAGGGCATCCCGCTGAGGCCCGGACTCGCAGCCGGAGTTGGTTCGCTGACGGGCTCTTCAGTGGCTGCGGGAGTCTCTGCGGGTTGGGAAACGGGTTTTCCTTGTTGGGGCGGGGGGCCGCCGGCTTGGGAAAGTGTTGCGAGACTAACGAGTAAACCTCCGCAGGTGGCTGCTAGCAAGCTGATTTTTTTTAACGGTAGATTGTGGCGAAACATAAATAACTCCTCACAAGTTTGATCGAGGTTTTCCAACAAAGTTCATGTTAATCTATGCGGGAATTGAATTTTAATAGCTTGGTTTGGGCCCAAGGTAGAAAGAATCAGGCTTGAGGGGTAGATTTTGTGATTAATCTTTCGAGGGCGTACAGGAAGAGGGGAAGAGAGGAAGTTTAAAGGCGGATTTGTGTCCGAAGAAAAAAACGAAGCAATCTCCGGGTCTATTTTTCATCGTTTCTGCTTAAGTCCTGTTTTTTTATTAACCGCAGAGGGCGCTGAGGGCGCAGAGGAAGAGAGGAAGAGGGAATTTTTAGACGCGAGATGCTTCGGATTTGTGGGCGGGGAGGGTGACGGTAACGGCTGTACCTCGATCGACTTGGCTGTCAATGCGGATTTGGCCACGGTGATTTTCGACAATTGCCTTGGCGATGGCTAACCCCAAACCGGAACCAGCGGCGCTGCGGTGGGTTCGGGCTGGATCTGCGCGGTAGAATCGATCGAACAAATGCGGCAGTGCTTCTGCGGAAATTCCGATGCCGGTGTCTGTTACTTTTATTTGCAGCGCTGGATTTAAGATCGGCGAATTTCTTTTGTGTTTACCTGCGAGTTGCAATTCTACTTCAATTTGACCGCCAGAGGGCGTGTACTGCACGGCGTTGCTGACGAGATTGGTAAACAGTCGGGCTAGTTGATCCCAGTCGCCCAACAGTGTAAAGTTGTCCTCAGCGTTGGGCAGATCGACAATTTCCAAAGAAAGAGAGAGATTTTGGGTTGTGGCGATCGCCTGTTGTTCTTCAATTACTTCCATCAGCAAAGCATCGAGAGGAACCTCAATCCACTGCTGCTGCACGATGCCGCTATCTTGTCTGGCTAAAAATAGCAAATCGTCAACCAAGCGCCCCAAACGGCGGGTAAGGCGTTCGATAACTTGTAGCTGTTGATGCTGCTGCGGTTCGATATCCGGTTCCGCCAAAGCTACTTGGACGTTAGTTTGAATAGTGGCGATCGGATTTCTGAGTTCGTGAGAAGCATCAGCAGTAAACTGTTTGAGACGCTGATAAGATTCCCGCACAGGTTTCATAGCCAATCCCGACAGCAGCCAGCCAATAGTCGCCACGCAAATTAGAGTTAAACTCGCGCCCAAAATCAAATCGAGAATTAATTGGCGGATGGGTTTTGTCACTTCAAACCAAGGATGGCTAACTCGCAAATATCCCAGAACTTGGCGGCCGATTTGTACTCGCTGCGTTACTTGTCTGAGGGAATAGTTTTGAGTTGTCCGAATGCTAATTGGTTTGGTAGAAACGCGATTTGTATTTTGTGCAATAGACTTTTCACTACCTAAATTTAGATTTTCCTGCCCACCTGCATTCAAACCGCCATCAAAATCTCTTCTTTCTTCCCTCTGCGCCCTCTGCGTCTCTGCGGTTAAATCCCTCTTCCCTCTACCCATTAAATCCGTGACATCCCGTACATGGCCTGTTGCCAAACTTTTTTCTACCTGATTTGTACCCTCAAACTGCAACTTATTATTAATTATCCAAACTGTTTCGCCGGTGCGGTTAGCATGAATGGGAATATTCAGGGGTTCCGATAAAGTAGACCACAGCAATTCGCCCGTAGGACTGAACCATTCTAAATCAATGTGGTCGTCTTCTACAGCATCGGTGCTATCTCGAAAACTGGCTTGAATATTAACTTGCAATTTATTTTTTTTATCGTGGGTATTAGGCAAACTTAGCGGTTCGATAACGAGAGTTCGCTCTATTACTTCTACAACATGATTGAGGGTGTCATCAATGCGATCGATCAAAGTAGTGCGGACGTAGAAATAGAAACCCGTGGCAAATACAAGTAACAATACAGCAGTAACGGCAGTGTACCAAATAGCGAGGCGGCGTCGGGTAGCTTGAAACATATTGCGAAGGAAGTTCGGCAACGGATTGTGTAATAGATTCAACAGATTTAACCGATTTAATAACTATAACCTTCTTCTATTATTTTCTTCTCTTCTTCTCTTCCTGCGTGTTCTTTGCGCCTTCCCGGTTCTTAAAAAAAGCCTTGCTCGCAAAATATTCCAAAAAACTCTAACAACTTTCCATTTTTGATACTTCAGGCAGATGTGGAGGTAGCTGTCAGTGTAGTAGTCTAATCGCGAAACTTTTTAGGTAAAAGCCTGTGAACAAATTTTTATTTCGAGCCGCGATCGGACTATTAATGGCATTTTTTGGGGCAATTACCTATTTTACAAACGACGTACAAAATCCCGTAACAGGAGAGAGACAGCGGGTGCAGCTTTCTCCCCGCCAGGAGATAGTTTTGGGATTGCAGGCGCGAGATCAAATGGCAGCCAAGCACGGGGGGCTTTATCCCAGCCAAAGTATTCAGCAGTATATCGATCAAGTAGGAGCACGAGTTGTCAACGGTTCGGCGGCGAAACAAGCAGGTTATCCGTTTGAATTCCACCTGCTGCGAGATGCCCAAACTGTCAATGCTTTTGCTTTACCGGGGGGACAAGTTTTCATTACTGCGGGGCTGCTGCGCCGGCTAAATTCCGAGGCTCAGTTGGCCGCTATACTAGGGCACGAAAGCGGTCACGTTGTCGCCCGCCACGGTGCTGAACACTTGGCAAAACAGCAGTTGGGCAGGGCTTTGGTAACGGCGGTTGGGGTGGCTACTAGCGACGATCGCGGTGGGGGTCAGCAAGCAGCATTAATTGCTCAAGCTGTCAATCAAGTTGTCGGTTTGCGGTACGGTAGGTCTGACGAACTTGAGAGCGATCGGCTCGGTTTTCGGTTTATGACGGAGGCGGGTTACGATCCTAGAGGTATTGTTGAGGTAATGCAAATCCTCGGTGCTGCTAGGAAGGGCGAAGCGCCGCCGGAGTTTTTGAGTTCTCACCCAAACCCTGAAAACCGAGTTCAAAAGTTGCAAGCTTTAATCGCGCAAAATTACCCTAACGGCGTTCCAGCTAATTTGGTGTCTGGACGCGAAGAGTTTGCTAAGAATGTGTCGGGCGGTTAGCAATAATTGCATAGGGCTTTACAAAAGTTATTACTAAAGGCGGATCTAAGTTCGGCTGGGAGTTGGCACGATCGACTTAATGAGCGATCGAGCAATTGGAAAGTTGAAAACCATGATTCAATCTTGGATGATTATCGGCGGCGTGACTTTCTCAGTCGCCATGGGCACTCTGTTTTTTAAACTGCGCGATATTAACTGGGCAGTCAAACTTGAAAGACCGGAGTGGATGTTTTTTGAGCCTGCAATTCCGTTAATTTGGACGGTAATTTTTGCTTGCGGGGCCGGCAGCGCTACTTTCGTGTGGGAACAGGAACCAGGGAGCATTAAAACATGGCTGTTGATGGCTTTGTACTTGCTTTTAGAAATTGTCACAGTTGCTTATATTCCTGCTACTCTCAGAGCCAAAAGTCTCAAAGTAGGAACAATTTTGGGAGGGGCTGGCGAGATTTTGGGAGTTGTGCTGGCGTTGGCTGTTTTGCCGATTTCTCAAACCGCCGCTTTGTTACTTTTGCCTTACGCGATTTGGGGTGCGATCGGCACTTATACTACTTGGGAAATGATTCAATTAAACCCAGAAGCTGCATAAATATTCGGTGTGGTTGGGCGCACCCTACAGACTATAACCCTCTTCTCTTCTCTCCCTTTGTGTCCTTAGCGTCTTCGCGGTTCGTTAAAAAAAACATTGTTAATAATAGCAAATCCGTGCTAGCGGGTTAACCCACCCGAAAAAGTGAGGAAATCCGCTTAACAGTGTGTGGGTATTTGATGAGAAAATAGATGAATAAAACAGCGTTAAATCAAAGGATGACAGTTATCAATGGCCATTAAAGACCAGCCCCAAGCACCTCGTTTTCGACAAATTAGCAATGTCTTGTTATTGCTCTCAAGTTTGTTTCTGCTGGCAAACATCTTTTTACCGAATTTGTTCGGTCCCCAAATTCCGCAAGTGCCTTACAGCTTGTTCGTCCATCAAGTACAAGAACAAGATGTAGTCCGAGCTTCGGTAGGCCAAAATGAAATTCGCTACCAACTCAAAGGCGAGGGTGACAAACCCGGTCAAGTGCTGTCAACTACTCCAATTTTTGACCTGGAACTGCCTAAACTTTTGCAAGAAAAAGGCGTTGAATTTGCGGCAACTCCGCCGGCTAAAAATGGCTGGATCGGGAGTGTTTTAAGCTGGGTGGTTCCGCCGCTGATTTTTGTGGCGATTTTTCAATTTTTTATGAACAGACAGGGTGGCGGACCGCAGGGTGCGCTGTCGCTCGGCAAAAGCAAGGCTAAGGTCTATGTAGAAGGCGAATCGGCTAAAATTACTTTTGCTGATGTGGCTGGAGTAGAAGAGGCTAAAACTGAATTAGTCGAAGTTGTTGAATTTTTGAAAACCCCTGACAGATTTACGGCAATTGGCGCGCGAATTCCGAAAGGCGTGCTGTTAGTCGGGCCTCCGGGAACTGGCAAAACGCTGCTAGCAAAAGCAGTGGCTGGTGAAGCTGGCGTGCCGTTTTTTAGCATATCGGGTTCGGAGTTTGTGGAACTGTTTGTAGGTGTTGGTTCTGCAAGAGTTAGAGATTTATTCGAGCAGGCTAAGAAACAGGCTCCTTGTATTATTTTCATTGATGAATTGGACGCGATCGGCAAATCTCGTAGCAGTAACGCTAGCTTCGGTGGGAATGACGAACGCGAACAAACTCTCAATCAATTATTAACTGAAATGGATGGTTTTGCGGCGGGCAATACTACGGTAATTGTGCTGGCTGCAACTAACCGCCCGGAAAGTTTGGATGCTGCTTTGTTGCGCCCTGGTCGTTTCGATCGCCAAGTTTTAGTGGATCGCCCGGATTTATCCGGCCGCGAAGCAATTTTGAACATTCACTCTCAAAAAGTGAAGTTGGGCCCGGATATTGACTTGAAGGCGGTCGCCACTCGCACCCCCGGTTTTTCGGGCGCAGATTTGGCAAATTTGGTCAATGAAGCTGCCTTGCTAGCTGCTCGCAACAAGCGCCTAACTGTAGCTCAGGAAGACTTTTATGAGGCGTTTGAGCGCGTTGTCGCTGGCTTGGAAAAGAAAAGCCGGGTGCTCAACGAAAAAGAGAAAAAGATTGTGGCTTACCACGAAGTCGGGCACGCGATGGTGGGTGCTGCGATGACTGGCGGCGGCGAAGTGTCAAAAATCTCGATCGTCCCGCGCGGTATGGCTGCACTGGGTTACACGTTGCAAGTACCGACGGAAGACCGTTTCTTGTTGGATGAATCGGAATTGCGGGGTCAAATTGCTACACTGCTGGGCGGGCGATCGGCTGAGGAAGTGGTGTTTGGTAGCATTACTACTGGCGCTTCCAACGACTTGCAAAGGGCGACGGATTTAGCTGAACGGATGGTGACAACTTACGGGATGAGTAAGGTTTTGGGGCCTCTAGCTTACGATCGAGGCCAGCAAGCAATGTTCCTCAACGACGGTATGGGAAATGCCCGCCGCGCTGTCAGTGCTCAAACTGCGGAGGCGATCGACCAAGAAGTGAAGGAAATTGTCGAAACTGCACACCAACAAGCTGTGGATATTCTGAAAGCAAATCGGGAATTGTTGGAAACAATTACGCAGAAGCTGTTGGAAACTGAAGTGGTGGAAGGCGATGCACTTCGCGAATTTCTCCATCAAGTGCGGGCTTTAGATAAGGTTACGGCTTGAGGTTAATAGGGTTTAATTAAACCGCAGATGAACGCAGATGATTCCAAATCATCTGCGTTTTGCGATCGCACTCCACGATGAGCCGACTGAAACAGACAACGGCAAACGGACAAACCCGCGTTTGTGCGATCGCAAGTAATCGTATTAAGGGAGAGCAATCACAGGGCGCTCTCCCTTCGCACCAAATACCTTCTGACTGCCATTACAGTATAATTGGTGAATATGACATAGTAAAAATTGTACAGAAATCATCACTATCGAGCTACAGATTTTTCAAACTGTCGTCAAGATGCCAGAATCTCTCAAACAAGAGATATTGCATTATGCAAAATATCTACTTGAAAAACACGCCAAAACAGAAACATCTCCCGAACAACTTGAACAACCTCATGGTTATGGTAGTTGGGCCGGTCAGATCGTTATGTCTGATGATTTCGATGAACCGCTGGACGATCTAAAGGAATATATGTAACATGGAATCCCTTTTAGATACTCATGCCTTTCTGTGGTATTTGCTTGGCGATTCCAATCTAGGTACTAAAGCAAAAGAAGCGATCGATACTAAAACAGGTTTATATTTTAG
Organism: Microcoleus sp. B3-D7; assembly: GCF_036705305.1. NCBI lineage: Bacteria > Bacillati > Cyanobacteriota > Cyanophyceae > Oscillatoriales > Microcoleaceae > Microcoleus > Microcoleus sp. B3-D7. The sequence goes on from NZ_JAUBUE010000030.1 coordinate 55,270, forward strand.
TATTGCCAGCCTGTGGGAAATCTCTATTCAAATTAATGTCGGTAAGCTTCAACTGAATCGACCAGTTGAAGACCTGCCGAAGGAATTGCAATACATTAACGCTCAAATTCTACCAATTACACTTTAAGACACGGAGATTTATGCAGGTCTTCCTCTGCATCATCGAGATCCCTTCGATCGCATTCTGGTAGCACAGACCATGAATCATTCGCTGGTTTTGATTGGTCGCCATGAGGCTTTTGATGCTTATCCAATTCAGCGAGTTTGGTCATGAAGAAGGCAAAAGTTTTATACTAGCGATCGCCCCTACCTAATTAATAACCAAAAACCCAATAAACATACAGAAACCCGGCTGCTTCAAAACACCGGGTTTCTAAATATTGTTGCTGCATTTTCTACCGATCAAATTCCGGGCACGTAGGCCATAACTGGAGTACCTTGCTGCTGCTGCTGCGCGATTTCCAAAAGGCGTTGAATGCGATCCTCTGTCGGCGGGTGAGTGCGGAAAAGTGACTGCAAACCTTTAGTCGAAAAAGGATTCACAATCAGCAGCGGCGACATTGCAGGATTGCCGTGCATGGGAATTTCATGACCCAGTTTCTCTAATTTCTGCAGGGCGTTTGCTAAGCCGATCGGGTTATTGGTAATTTCCACCGCACCGCTGTCGGCTGCAAATTCCCTCGTCCGAGAAATCGCCAATTGAATTACGGTTGCTGATAGTGGCGCTAAAATGATTAAAAACAGCAAACCAAACGGATTCGCGCCTTGTCTGCTGTCCCGCGTTACCGGGCCGTAAAGCGCTCCAAAAGTCAGAATTCGCCCGACAAACGTAATTGCACCGGCAATTGTGCCTGCAACTGCTTGAGTGAGGGTGTCGCGGTTGCGGATGTGAGTAAGTTCGTGCGCTAAAACCCCTTCTAATTCTTCGCGGGAAAGCAGCTTGATGATGCCTTCAGTAACTGCTATTGTCGCGTGTTCCGGGTCTCTTCCTGTGGCGAATGCGTTCGGAGATTGAGTGGGAACTAGAAATATTTTAGGCACCGGAATTTGGGCTTTTTCGCTTAGCGATGCTACCATATCGTAGAGTTCGGGAGCTTCGCTGCGGGCGATCGGCTGAGCGCGGTAAGCCATTAACGCGGCGGTGTCGGAATAGTACCAAGAGCTAAAACTTGAGAAGGCTGCTAGCACTAAACCGATGTAAAGTCCTTGCTCGTTGCCGATTAAATAATAACTTCCTAAAACGAGAAGACCGCTTAGGAGTCCTAAGAGAGCGGCTGTTCTGAGTTGATTTGTTCCTAACATGGCGGGTTGAGGGCGATCGCTATTTTGATATTTTTGAGCTTGTAATTAGATTTTCATAGTTGCGGGCGATCGCGCCTCTATCTGCCGAAATAACTGCTACAGCCAATAGTAGTATTTCAAGTTTTCTGTCAGAAACTGGGAATCCCTCGGGAGGCTCTCTCGCCTGCTCTCAAAAGGTGGCATAGCGGCAGGATATGACATTTCCAGCCCGAACCTGGAACCCAGATTAAAAACAAAATAAACCCAGATTAAAAACAAAATAAACGCAGACAATCTTACATTCATCTGCGTTTGTCTGCGTTCATCTGCGGTTGAATTCTTCAACCCTAAACCGCTTGCACTTGCTTTTCCTCAACAGCAACAGGTTCTTGATAGACGGTTTGAGACTCATTAGCCAAAAACTCGGCTAATTGAGCTTCGATTTCATCCCGCACAATCTGGCGGTATTCCAGGAAATGCTCGTTGTGAGCACACACTGTTAAATAATGATCCCAAACCGCAGGATTGCGCTTGAGAATGCTGAACAAATGATGCCAAAACTTCCAGCGAGTTTTGCGCTTGACTCCCTGCCGCCAAACCACAGTTAACAGTGCTCGCAAATCGATCCAACTGGGAACTCTCGCAGGTATCTTTGCTGTAGGTGCACCCAACATTAAGAAATGGCGATAAGTCCGGTCTAAATATTTCTCAGCATCGTACACTTCGCAGAATGCCTCGACATATTCGCGGGCAATATCTTCGAGAGGCCGCGTCGGGATAAAGTTCATCAAGGTAGTCTGGTTGAGGTTGCCAGATTTGTCGCGCAACCGCCCTTCTTTTGCTAGTCTGTGGGACAATGCAGTGTGCGGCAAAGCTTGCAGCATTCCAAAGGTTGTGCTCGGAATTGCTGCTGCTTCGGCAAACTGGACAATCCGCTGGCCGGCACCGGGTTTTTCGCCGTCAAATCCGATGATGAATCCGGCCATTACTCGCAAACCGGATTTGGCAATTAACTCTACGGATTCTATCAGAGAATTGCGGGTATTTTGGAATTTTTTGGTCATTTGCAGGCTTTCTTCGTCGGGAGTTTCAATCCCTAGAAATACTGCATTAAAATTGCACGCTACCATCATATCCATCAATTCTTGGTCTTGGGCTAAATCGATGGAGGCTTCTGTGTTGAAAGTAAACGGAAATTTGTGTTCTTCTTGCCAGACTTGTAAGTCTTTTAGCAACAGTTTGACGCTGCGTTTGTTGCCGATAAAATTGTCGTCTACCATGAACACGCCGCGCCGCCAGCCCAAGTTGTAGAGATAGTCTAATTCTGCTATCAATTGTTGGGGGTTTTTGGTGCGGGGTTTGCGGCCGTAGAGGACGATGATGTCGCAGAATTCGCACTGGAAGGGACAACCTCGGGAAAATTGAATCGACATCGAATCGTAGGCATCTAATTCCAGCAAATCGAAGCGGGGGACAGGAGTTGTCGTAACATCGGGTTTTACGCCATCCGATCGATAAATTCCGCTTTTTTCGCCGCGCGCTATTGCTTCGACGAACATCGGCAAGGTGATTTCGCCTTCGTCTAGAATCAGGTAATCTATGCCCGCTGCTTGAGGTTCTTCGGGTACGGAAGTGGGGTAAGGGCCGCCGCAAGCTACGGATTTACCGCGCCGTTTTGCTTCGCGAATGATGTCTAGCAAATCTTCTTTTTGAACAATCATTGCAGACAGAATAACGAGCTCTGCCCATTCCCATTCTGCTTCGGTGATTTGTCTGATATTGCGATCGACTAACTTAAATTCCCATTCTTGGGGTAAAATAGCTGCTACAGTTACCAAACCCAGCGGTGGCAGGAGAACTTTACGATCGACTAATTCTAGGATTTTCTCGTAAGACCAAAATGTTTTCGGAAACAGCGGGTAAACTAGAAGAACTCGCATTATATGTTAAACCTCACATCAGTAAACAACTTGCGATCGGGCTGGCGTGTTTGAGAGTTTGATCGACTCTCAAGACTTCATGTTAAGGCTAAAATTACGATCTTGCACTCGATCGAATATCTGGCGATGGGTCACACCCCCTAAGCCACACACAATGAGCGCAATTTTTAGCTTGCAGTTCCCTGTTAAAGTTTGCAAATGCTGATATCTTATCGTATTTGACCCTTAATTGACGATAATCGCATTTAAAAAGCATAGGATTAAGGCAAAAAAGAACTGGAAAAACTTACCTTATTCGTAAGATGCGCCTCGGCGCACCCTACATATATCTCGTAAGATACACATTCCCTCTTCCCTGTTCCCTTTTCCTTCTAATTTGAATCTTTGCCAGGAATCCCGGTAGTTCTTAACATATCGGCAACTGTGCCGCAGTAACTCGGCATTCCTATGCTTTCGGGATTCACAAGATTTTGATAGGTAAAATGGCGGTAGCTGATGCAAAATCTATCCCAAGCAGCCACTTGAATTCGGAACAGCCAAATAAAGAAATCAGCCAGCCAAGGTGACAGAGTAATCCGAAAAAATATCTTTTTATTCAAATACTGGCAAGCTTGTTCTACCACTTCATTAGCTGTAATCGCCGGATTTCCTAGCACAAAATGTCGCGGTTCTTCGGAAGCAGGTGGATGTTCAACTAAATAATTAACTACTTTGGCAATATCTGCACCGTGGATGAAGTGAAAACTGCCATCTGCCTTAAACCAGCGAATCAAACCAATCCATTTGGCGACAAGTGGTAGGCCAGATGACAAGTGAGAGACTGGTTTTTCAGGGTCTCCTCCCAATACTAATGTCGGGTAAAGTGCCGTAATCGGAGGCACATTTGTCAAGGCTGATAAATGCACCATGCAGTTGTATTTTGAGCTAATATAATCTGTCCCCAGTTCCCCGGCTTCTTTGAGCAAATTGTTGTCTCTACCGAGAATACTGGCTGTTGAAAAATAAATTACTTGTTGGCAAGTCTGTGGCGAAAGTAGTTGAATTAAGCGGAGAGTTTTGGTTACGTTAACGTCAAACACTTCTTGAGTTCCTCCCCAAGCAGTGGCAGCTAAAATTGCCACATTAATTGTTTGGAGAAGTTCGGCGTGTTGATCGATATCTCGCATATCGCCTTGTATTATATGGATGCCGGGGCGGGCTTTCCAGTCAAATTTTAATTTTTCCGGGTTGCGAACTAAGAGGTAAAGTTCGTGGTTTGTCTCTTGAATCAAAGTTTCGGCCATGTAGTGACCGATACAGCCACTTGCACCCGTCACAAAAATTTTTTTGGAGTTCATTTTGCCGCAGGGGAAGAGGGAGGGTTTGACGCTTTTAAGGGCGGTAGGGAGACGGCATAGCCTATTAGTGTCAACTTAAGCCGAAAGCTGCCAGGGACTTAAGTCCCTGTCTAATAGCTAAAGTCCTCTGAAGAGGACTAATGAGTTTACAAGTCTTTTTCTCAGTCCTCTTAAGAGGACTTTAGCTTTGAGGCAGGGACTTAAGTCCCTGCCGGACTGCGGGTTTAACGTTAAGTTGACATTAATAGGAAATACCGTTTTCCTACAAATATCAGATGCAATTAACCGGATTTGCTCCGATTATATAATCTTTTTCCACCGTAGGGATACGCCATTGCCGTATCCCTACAAATATGAGTTGCAATTAACCGGATTCGATCGGATTCTACAATCGAAATCAAATCAAGCAGCAACTGCAAGCAATTTGTCGGCTTGTTTTGCGGTTTCAAAGAAGAAACGCACGTTATCTTCGGGAGTTCCCGGTAATACACCGTGTCCCAAATTGAGGATGTGTCCGCGCGGGCCCGCTTTGCGAATTGTATCAAGAATTCGATCGCGAATAAACGGTTGAGAACCAAACAACACGCCGGGATCGAGATTTCCCTGAACGTTCATGTTGGGGCCCAAACGCTTGCGCGCGTCGGCCATATCAACTGTCCAATCGACGCTGATGATATCCGCGCCGGATGTTGTCATGCGTTCGAGGAGGCCGGCGCTACCGGTGACTAACAGAATTAGCGGTGTGTCGGGATGGGTTTTTTTGACTTGCTCGAATACTTGTTTCTGGTAAGGTAGAGCGAAGGTGTCGTAGTCCTGCGGGGAGAGTTGGCCGGCCCAAGAGTCGAACATTTGCACTACTTGCGCGCCGCAGTCGATTTGATAGCGCACGTAAACGGCGATCGCATCTGCGAATTTCGACAGCAACTGATGCAGTAAAGTTGGATCGGAAAATGCCATGTTTTTGATGATGGCATAATCCTTAGAACCTTTGCCCTCAACGGCATAGGCCGCCAGCGTCCAGGGCGCGCCGACAAAGCCGAGCACGGTGGATTTGTTGCCGACTTCTTCGCGCAGGGATTTCAGGATAGTTTTGATAAACGGCAAGCTTTCTTCCGGGTTCAGCGGTTGCAGGTTGTCGATTTGCTGCTGAGTGCGGATGGGTGCGTGGATAATCGGGCCTTTGCCTTCGGCGATGTCCATGTCGATGCCCAAACCGGGCATAGGGGTGACAATATCGGAAAACAGAATTACGCCGTCGGGTTGAAACGCGCGCCACGGCTGAAGAGAAACTTCGATCGCAACTTCGGGAATTTCGGAACGTTCGCGAAACGAGGGATACTTTTCTCGCAAATCTCGATAAGCCTTCATGTAGCGGCCGGCTTGACGCATCATCCACACGGGCGGGCGGTCTAGGGTTTCGCCGCGGGCTGCCCGCAACAACAAGGGAACTTCATTTAATGCCGACATTTTAACTTTTCTCTACCTTAGATATTTCAATGCCTTTGGTAGCTTACCACTGTGCGATCGTCCTTTTTGACAAAATCGTTGTGTGTACAAATGTGTATTTTGTCATGGCCAAAGAAAGTGAGGCGATAGCCAGAGATCGACTCGTATATAAAGAACTGGTATAAATCCTGTGTATAGGGCCAGAAACCCGGTTTCTTCGTAGAAACCGGGTTTCTGAGCTACAGTTTGACCTACTTACCTCGTCACGCAGACTCCGCCCACCACTACCCGACATTGATCTGGGCCCGCATCGAATCTACTATCATTCCGCCTCGCAGAGTCTAACTCTCTAGTCCGCGAATTGTAATAATAATCTCCCGCCGGATACCTTCTATTCGGGACAGCGCAGTAAGTCGAGTCTTGATTACCCTCGTCAAACCTTACTCTCACCATAGAACGTCTCTCGCGACAATCAATAGACTGCAAGTCAAAATCATTTTGCAACAGCCGTTCTCTATCATATCCACCGTCATATCGATCGCTATCTCGCCTCGTGTACCAATCGTCCCGCGAATTGCGAGATTGTCTGCCGCCCCCATCAATTCCCGCAACTTCCAGCGTGTAGCTACCGCCTCTGGCAGCATCTTTTGCTAACACTAACAGTTTGTAATCGCCACTACGGGGAATTTGATAATTAAAAGAACGGTCTTGCGTAAAAGCGACTTGTTTGTTGTTCCCGTAAAACAGCACCATGACGGGAGTAAAACCGCGACTTCTATCTGTGTCTAAAAACACTTCAATGTTATCGCCTTCCCGAGCGCTGAATGTGTATTCTTGACCACGCAATTCTTCCGTCGGAGAGCCCGGAACCCACATATTCCGAAAACGGTAGATGGGGGAAGTGCGGCGAATTACTCCATCTATGCGATCGTTATTCCCTATCTGTTCGCCAACCGCACTTGAGGAAATCCCGGTAAGTGCCAATCCCGTAACTAGGAATGCGGCAGCAATACTGTTTAACAAGTTGTGTGCTTTCATATCAACCTCTCGAAAATTTTAAAATTTTTTTGCTTTTTTGGCGCCGACATTTGCATACACAATCCATTTTAAATGTAATTTCTGCCAACCGTGTCAACCTCACCCAACCCGGCTATTTAGCGGGTGCAAAATCTCATGTTAAAGTTATAGACGTTGATCCCTAATCTAAAGTTGCGATTGATCGCCACAAATCAGCAATCCCGATTCAGCGTCGAGACTCGCCCTAATTCCCATTGGCAAAGCAGCGTTAACTCCCTCGTGCCCGAAGGGCAAATCCGAGACAATGGGAATATTCAAGTCCCCCAGCCGATCGCGCAAAACCTCTTCAATGCTAAAACTGGGAATAGTTGGCTCAATCTCGCAACGACTGAAGCGCCCCAAAGCAATGCCCCGCACCCCAGCGAAAGCCCCCGCCATCCGCCACAAAGTCAACATTCGATCGACCCTGTAAGGAGCCTCGGAAACATCCTCAAAGGCGAGAATAACCCCGGTCAAATCCGGTTGATACGGGGTTCCGAGCAAATGAGAAGCCACCGTCAGATTCGCCGGAAACAGCCGCCCGGTGGCTTGTCCGCTGCCCCATCCTTTACCTTGCAAAGATTGTAAGGGACGACCTTCTATGCAGTCAAAAAGTCGATCGACAGACCAATCCGGTTCAGCAGCCAAAGTTGTCAGCATCGGCCCGTGAACGCCCCAAACGCCCAATTTAGCCTGATTCCACAGCAAAGCAGTAATATCTGAAAAGCCGATTAACCATTTCGGCGAATGGGAATCGGGAGTTGGAAATTGGGAATTTTCCGCCTTTCCCACATTTCCTTTTTCCAAAAGTCGAGTGCTGCCGAAACCGCCACGAACACAGAGAATACCGCGACAATCCGGGTCATTGAGGGCATCTGCCAACTGTCGGACGCGGTTTTCGTCGGAACCTGCCAAATAGCCCCAGCGATCGTCAAAACCCGGTGTTAATTCAATTCGATAGCCGCGGGATTTCCAAATTTCTACACCCTTTTCAAAGTTGGTTGATTCTCGCAAAGTGCCACTAGGGGCAATTACTTTGAGCAAATCTCCTGGTTGCAGAAATTTTATGTCAGTCATTAGTTATTAGTTATTATTTATATCGTGTTTGGTGAATCGATCGTAATTCCGTATGGGCGGGTTTTACAGACAATTTCTGACTGAAACAGACAATCTCGAAAACCCGCCCCCACCCACCCATAAATACAAACCCACATTTTCGGATTCGATGCAAATTTCAGGTTGATGTGGGTTATCGGTTGTGACGGGGCGGGTTTATCTAGATTGTTGATAATCGTTAGATATTGTCGGTGAAACCCGCCCATACCGGACATGGTTAATTATTGATTTAGGAATAAGTTTTTGAGATTGTTGGTTAATCATTGCTACGGTAAAGTCAGAATTTCGACCCCAGAATCAGTCACAGCCAAAGTATGCTCGAATTGAGCCGAAAGCTTTCCATCCTGCGTGATAGCAGTCCAACCATCGGCCAAAATTTCCACTTCCCAAGTACCCTCATTAATCATCGGCTCGATCGTAAAAACCATGCCTTGTCTGAGCTTCTTCCCCGTGCCCCGCTTACCGTAGTGCAAAATTTCCGGTTCGGTGTGAAAAACGCGGTGAACGCCGTGTCCCGCAAAATTTCGCACTACCGAAAAACCCTGGGCTTCAGCATATTCTTGAATCGCTGCACCGATGTCGCCAGTACGAGCACCCGGTTTGACTTCCGCAATTCCTCTTCTTAAACATTCCTCGGTTACTTCAACTAACTTTTTCGCTACAGGTGAAGGTGTTCCCACAAAAAAAGTTTTGGAAGTATCGCCATGATAACCATCAACTAAAGGTGTTACATCAATATTAATAATGTCACCTTCTTTCAGAATTTGTTTCGCATTGGGGATGCCGTGACAGACTACTTCATTGACGCTAGCACACAGAGATTTTGGAAATCCTTTATAGCCTAGCGGAGCGCTTTTTGCTCCGTGTGCCAAAGTCCAGCGTTCGGCTTCGTCGTTAATTTCGAGAGTGCTTACACCCGGTTTTACCATAGGTTCGAGATGTAGCAGAAGTTCGGCGGCTAAACGGCCTGCTTGGCGCATTTTTTCGATTTCTCTACTGGATAAAAGCACTAAACGTTCGGTTGCCATAGTTTTTTCAGTTTTCTTTTTTCGGACTCGATTAAGAGTTTATTTAACTCAATTTTAGAATAGAGTTGAACTGCTGCTCAATAAACTTATAATGTGCGTCAGTCAGCGGATATTTCTAAAAATTGGCCAGTATTATTACTGACGCACCCTACTAGCAGTGATAGATTTGAACCAGTGTTCACAACGATCGCCCAAAGCTGCTAAAGAATATTCTACCTCTGCTTGTCGCCTGCAAGCGCTGCGGTCAATTTGGTCTAAGCGGCCGATCGCACCTACCAAGCCATTTACGCTATCAGGCTCCACTAAAAAGCCCGTCAGCCCGTCTCTCACAATTTCCGCCGGCCCCCCGCGCTCGTAAGCAATCACCGGCACACCGCACGCTAAAGCCTCGATCGCGACATTTCCGAAAGCTTCCACCCAACGTGGTGTCATCAACAATGCTCGGCACTGACGGACTTGCTCTTGCATTTGGGTTGTTGTCAGAAACCCTAAATATTCTACCGGAGCATCCGGGTAATCTGCACAAATTTTTTGCCAATAATCCTCATCTTGCATTTTGCCCATAATTTTCAGGGGAATGCCTGTAATTTTCGCTGCTGCTACTGCATCTTCTAAGCCTTTTTCCGGGGCGATGCGGCCTAGCCAAGCTAATTTAGACTGCGGTTGGTTGCAAAATTCGTACAGGGATAAATCTATGCCATTTCCCAACAACTGACATTGATCGGCAAAGGCGAATGTTTTGGCTTGAGAAGCGGTGTGAACTCCGATCGTACCAGGAAACTGGAGGGCGGTTTGTCCGGCTATGCGATCGAGGGCTGCAGAAAGGGAGCCCATGCTGATCAAATGTGCGATCGGAATCCTAAAAAATGGTGTCAAATAAAACGGCAGCCAATCGTAGGCAAAATTAACAATGACATCCCATTCATCCTGAACTTGCCGAGCATATTCCCACATATTCGCCAGCACAGAATCTGCGGGCATCACAATAGGATCATTGTAATTTTGTGTTTGGGCCGTTACTTGCAAATCACCCGTTATTTCGATTACGGGAATTGATTCTAAAACTGAACCAATCGGCGCTACAACTGCTATTTTATGACCGCGACTCTGTAATTCTTTAGCGATGTTAAGGACTGTAAGTTCGACTCCGCCGCCCAACCCAGAACCGAGTTGACCGACCGAAGTTGAGAGGAACAATAGTTTTAAATGGTTATTAGTCATTAGTCCTTAGTCATTAGTCAGCATTCACTAATTTTAACATAATCTAAATTATAAATTTCCAATTTCAAATCTCAACTTCAAATTATTTGAAAATTGCTACATTTATTAATCCATTCCAGAACGCGGACGGAGGCGGTTCAACTGATTGATTGCCCAGCGAGCAGTTTCCTGAACTTCTGGATCTGGATCGTCCGTCGCACGGTGCAACAAGTAACTGATTTGATTCACCAATTCGTAAATCCGCGTCAAGTCGCGAATTGCATTTTTACGCACTTCTGGATTTTCATTCTGCAGCGAAATTGACCACGCATTATTCATGGGTTTGAGCGTGCGAATGCCAATTTCCGAGAGACTTGCCAAAATTAAACTGTACTGCTTGGAGTCGGAATTTGCTAGCAAATCGAGCAACGGCTCAACTGCTCTGGAATCTCCCCGCTGGCCGAGTTCCCAAATTGCTTTGCCCCTCTTTGCCGGATTTAGGTGCTGCAAATCTTCAATCAGTGCTTCAATAATATCAAGTTTAGGTCTACCATCCGTTTCGGGAAGGGCAATATCTTTCTTGCGACTCGCTAGGGAATCGCCTTGATTAGTTGTTTCAGGAATGTTGAAACCTGTGTTGCTGTACCCATTGCTGTGAGGTTCCAAGGGCGAGGTGTCGGAATTAATTCGATCGCCCTCGACTGCTGCATCCTTGGATTCTGGTTCCCCGGATTCCCTGATAAACGGTAAAGGTCGATCGCTGCTCTCGATACTGTGGCCTTTTGGCAAATCAAAAGGGTAGGGCAAGGCTGACAGCGACTGTCGCCCCGAAGAAGTCTCTTTCGGTTTACTTTCGTGCGAGTTTGTAGGAGAATCAGGATTAGTAAATTGAGAGTTTCTTTGGTTGTGGCGATCAAATCTTCCTCGTCTTCGCTTAGAATAATTTGACTCGTCACTGCTAACTAATTTGAGCATGATAAATACTGCCGCTGCCGTGACGACAACTGCTGCCAAACCCAACATTAAGAACCCCCGCTGACGAGACAAAATGACGATCAAATTGGATACCGATTTCGGGATCTTAGAATTAGATTTGGACGTTTTGGACGGCTGAGATTTGTTTTTATCGGGCGCTGAAGACGGTTTTGAAGGCTTGGAATCCTGGCGATCTTCCGGGGGAGAGTTCGCCTGAGCAATTTCTGGGGAAACAGCCCGGTAGGAAGCATTGAGAGCATGGTGCTTTCCGTCCGCACTTGGACTGAACGCAGCGCCCAGACAGGCAATGCAGGTGAACAAACATACAGAGGAGCGGTAATGCGCCATAAGACTCAATCCGGGTTTTGAGAGGCAACGCCGCATGACGAGCTTTAGTTTAACCTTGAGTTAGCTCGATCCTAGCTGCTATGGGCTTAACTAACTCACTAATAGCACCAGACTAACGAAAAACCCTGGTTTGAGAGGGCACCGAGCCAGCTCTCATAAGCACAATTGTGTCATTGACGTGCAACTCCTTTAAATAATTAGTTTAAAACGAACAACTACATCGGCGGCGGCGACTTGAGCAGCGGCATCCCGAAAGTTGATTGCAGCTAATCTCACCTACGTGCAGTGTGCAGTGCAGGCCCCGCAGCGCAGCACTGCGGGGACACTAGCAGACGATTGTGGCTCGCCGTCGATTTCTCACTAATAGCGTGGTATGACCAAGAGTTTAACAAGCTTCCGAGCCTGCGGGTCGATCGTTTTTGTGTGAATTTGGGCGGAGGTGGGACAGGGGCATTGGCACTCGTAACGAGAAACCCGGTTTTTTCGTTAATTCTTCGCTGCTAAACCGCATATTTTCAGTACATTCCACGACGCACTCTCGACGCTCATAAACCAGTTTTATTTACCCAAAATACTGTAATAAAGAGAGCACTGATTTGACCGATGTTAAGTTGAAGGGGGCAATTATGCCGGATAGAAGTGTTTGGGCGATCGGCTAAGATAACCGTTAGGAAATATTGTATTCAGCTAGCCAGCGCCAAAAATCATACTATTTTGTAAAAGTAGGGTCGGATTTAGTTAGGAGCTATAGTGAGAGCGAGTAGACCGTTTCACGCACGCGCCCTCTCCCCACGTTCTGTTTATTTGTACCCACTTACTTAAGTTAAATCAATCGGTATTTAACGCTGTGCCGCCAAATTTGATATAAGATCGAGCTAAATTTCTAGTGTGAGAGTAGAGGCGTTTGTGAGCCAACAAGATATTTTAAATTTAGCAAAAGAAGGCGATGCCAGGGCGATCGCATTTCTGATCGGCCAAGCACTCCAAAGCTTCGGCGTCACGGCTAAAGCCAGCCGGGAAAATGACACCCTGCACCTGCTGCTGGAAGCAGAACAATTGCCCGCAGAAGAAGCCTGTCTCCGAGTCGCAGTCAAAGGGTTGCAGCGGCTGCAACCAAATAACCTTTACTCAGTGACAATTTACGGGCGGCAGGGCGGCCAGCAATTGCCCGCTTGGACTCAGACTGTAGAATTAAAAAAACGCTTGACTTCCGAACCCGTGAGTGCATTAGTTGCCGTGAATGCAGCAGTAGCCGCGAGTGCAGCAGTAGCGGCGAGTCTACCCGCTTCTCCCATTCCTGTCACTTTGCCCAAGCTAGAAAAACCTCAAAATGTCACAACTGCGCCCCCTCCAGCACCAGAACAATCTCCGCCCCAACCCCCTAAAATCCCCACTCCAAAACCCCCAAATCAAAGGCAGCAAAAGCCATCACCGCAGCCAGATTTAGCCCGCACTAAAACTAAAAAATTTGGGTTCTCAGTCGGTGCTCTGAGTCTAATTCTCCTGCCGATATCCGGCCTTGTGCTGGCTTCTCAACTTTACAAATCCTCAACCACCGCTACTAATAACCCTCTAACGTCAAAGCCTGCGGTACAAGAAGTGAACTCGACACCAGCACCAGCCGCCGCAGCCAAACCCCTTCCAGATCCAAAATCACCCTCCCCGGCTGCCAAAAAACCTGCCACTGTGCCCGCAACTGTCAGTATCAAAGCAGTTGGCGACATGGTTCCCGGTACAAATTATCCCTACAACAAACTGCCGGCAAAAAAAGAGATGTTATTAGAGTCGGTAAAACCGTACCTCAAAGGAGCTGATATTCTGTTTGGCAATTTTGAAAGCACGATGACCGATTATCCTTACAGTTCCAAAGCAGGTGGCGGACGAATGCTGATTGCCTTTCGGACGCCTCCGAGTTATGCCAAAATCTTCAAAGATGTTGGTTTTGATATTTTGAGTATTGCCAACAATCACTCTTACGATTTTCACGAGCAGGGATTTAATGACACGATTAAAAACATCGACAGCAATGGCATGAAGGCTGTTGGTAAAAGAAATCAAATTGTTTATAAAAATGTCAAGGGCGTGAATTTTGCCTTTATAGGTTTCAGCAACTACGGCGACGTTCACAATTCTTTGCTGGAACTGAAAGCAGGCTCAGAAGTTGTCAAAAAAGCTAAGGAAAAAGCTGATATTGTAGTGATATCAGTTCATGCTGGCTCTGAAGGAACGGGAGCTCTGAATGTGAGAAATAAAACTGAGTTCTTTTACGGAGAAAACCGGGGAAATATGGTTTTGTTTTCGCGGACGATGATTGATGCGGGAGCAGATTTGATTTTGGGACATGGCCCGCACGTTCCCCGAGCGATGGAACTTTATAAAGGGAAATTGATTGCTTATTCGCTGGGCAATTTTTTGGGTTATCGCACTTTGTCCTCAGCAGGAGCACTCGGTAAATCTCTAATTTTGGATGTGAAAATGACTCCGCAAGGGGATTTTGTTTCTGGTAAGATTATCCCCATCCAACTTGACGGGCGAGGTGTGCCGGCTGTTGATAACAATTTTAGGACTGTGGGGTTGATTGACCGTTTGACAAAGAGCGATTTTCCCAATAGCGGTTTGACAATTGATGACAAGGGGCAAATTTTGAAAAAGAGTAAGTAGTTATTGGGAATTGGGAATTTTAACTGGTTCCCAGGCAGAGCCTGGGAACCGATATCCAGAGGCTCTGCCTCGAAAAGCGATCGGGAAAATTGGAGGCTGAACCTCCGGATCTGCGTTACCAGGCAGAGCCTGGAAGTAATCAAACTCTTGTGGCCCGTTGCTCAGAGCAACGTCCGAAATATGCAATTTAAATGCTATACAGCTTAGCCGCCCCTATAGTGCAATCATCGTTTTCAAAGCTTCTTTCATTTCGTCTGCTGTCGTCGTTGCCGTACCGAACTGACGCACGACAATACTAGCCGCCAAATTGCCCAAAACTGCCGCTTCCCAACCAGATGCACCGACGCACAAAGCTAAAGTCATTGCTGCTACAACTGTATCTCCAGCACCGGTTACGTCGAATACATCAGTCTTGTTAAAAGGGGGAATGTCCCAACTTTGAATGGCAAATTCCCCCTTTTCACAAATGGATGTTGGAGAAGGTGAATTTTTGATTTCTTCGCCGATCGCCCTTTCAAACAAAGTCATCCCTTCTTCGCCGCGAGTAATCAGGATTTTTTGAGCTTGAGTTAAGTTCAATAAATCGCGTCCTGCTTGCATTAAAGTTTCAGGGTTTTTGATAGCATATCCGACGGCTTGCTCGGCTTCGGGCAAGTTCGGGGTAAATAACATTGCTCCAGAATATCGCTGCAAATTTGTTTGAGCGTCTACAATTGTTTTGCCGGGAACCACTGCCGATTCGATCGCCAAATTCGTCAAAACTCCGTCGCCGTAGTCGGAACAAACCACTGCATCTACTGTCGGTATTTGCTGCCGGATGTAGTCTGCCAATTGCAACTGCAAATCTAAATCCGGCAACTCGTCCGATTTGCGATCGACTCGGACAATTTGCTGAGTCACTGACTGCCGCGCGTGTCCCGAAATTCGAGTTTTGGTGACAGTTGGACGCTGCGAATCGATTAAAATCCCACCCGTATCAATTCCCGCCGCCTCAAAAATACCGCACAAAGCCTTTCCCTGGTCGTCTTTTCCCACCAAACCAGCAACTTTTACTTTGCCTCCCAGTTTGGCTAAATTATAGACAGCATTTGCGCCACCTCCGGGTACTTGCTGAGTATTTTCGTAGCGCAAAATCAACACAGGTGCTTCGCGGGAAATTCGCTCTACTTGTCCGGTAAGAAACTCGTCCAAGGTCAAATCTCCTATCGCTAATACCTGCGCTCGATCGAAGCAGTCTAATCTTTTCAATAATTGCTCTGTTGAGGCACGCAGTTGAGGCAAAAAATCGGAATAGTCGTTAGTCATTAACCAAAAAAATGAGACTGAGGAGTTAATAATTGAGTGTGGAACGAGCGGGAATTAAAAATCCTAATATTAATTAATAATTAATTTCCTCCCTTGTTTTATTTTTAACTTTTAATTGATTTTCTCACTGGGATTTTGAGAAACCAGTTGCAGGCTATTGGCGATCGCACTCGCTCAAACAATTTGGCAAAAAAATGCAGATAAAATCGCAGCCTTTGAGACTCAACTGAAAGTTTCACGGTGTGGAAGTTTCCTTCTACATAAGTGCCTTCAAAAAACAGCAGAATTATTTCAATTTCTGCTTGATGATCGTAATCACCTGAGTCATTTGTTTTTTGAGTGCATCAATTTCCGCTTGCATTTTCGCCATTTTCGCAGTCATCGCTTGAATTTCGGCGGCGCCCGCTCCAGAGCTGGGTGCAGCGGCGGCGGCTGCGGCTTCCGGCACTGGTTTCTTTTTGGCCAGTACCATCGCCGATTTGATTGCCTCGGTTAGCTGCTTCTTCTCAAACGGTTTGGCGATGAATGCAAAAAAATGCTTCTCAAAGGGTTTCGGAATTTTTTCCATCACCTCTTCTTCGCGGCCCGACATGATCACCAAAGGTATCTTAGAAAGCTCAGGATGGGCTTGCACTTTTTGATACACTTCCCAACCGCTGACTTTGGGCAGTAGGAAATCTAACATAATTAGATTTGGCCGGGCTTGACGGATCAGTTTAAGTCCCTCTTCGCCGTCTTTTGCTTCTAGAACTTCAAAGTTACCCTGAGGCAACATCTCTCGGACTCGGACGCGGATGACTTTACTGTCATCGATTACCAAGATTTTTTGACCAGCCACGACTGACTCCTTCAGTAATGAATGAGTGATGATTTGCAACCTTCAGTATATCCCTAACAGAATTCTACCCATAATTCTGGGCGAGTTTAGTTTTGTTGCACCTCGGCGCGATTCTGATTTCGGGTGATACTCCTACAAGTTCAGGGGCTTTGATTTCGGATACGATCGAAGGAATTAACTCAATCGCCACTTAATTTTATGTCGCCCCAAACTCCTAAAACTCCTACTGTCAAAGCAGTTGCCGCCCAAATGCGGGGTGAAATCGAGGCGATGCCGGAATGGTTGCGTAGACCCGTTGGCAAAGCTAGCGAACTTTCCCAAGTGCAAAAAATTATCAAACAGCGGCAAATTCACACGATTTGTGAGGAGGGGAGATGCCCCAACCGGGGGGAGTGCTACGCGCAAAAAACGGCGACTTTTTTGTTGATGGGGCCAACTTGCACCCGCGCTTGTGCTTTTTGTCAAGTAGATAAAGGTCATTCTCCGATGCCGCTAGACCCGGAGGAACCAAAAAAGGTGGCCGAGGCTGTGCAGTTGTTGGGTTTGCACTATGCGGTGCTGACTTCGGTGGCGAGGGATGATTTGCCGGATGGGGGTGCGGGTTGGTTTGCCAGGACGATCGCCCAAATCCGCATTCTCAACCCGGATACTGAAGTTGAGGTGCTGACGCCGGATTTTTGGGGGGGAATGGGCAGGAGTTCAGAGGGGGAGAATTCAGGGCTCGATGAGTTGCAGCGAGATCGGATTCGCACGGTGGTGGAGGCTAAACCGGCTTGTTACAACCACAATATTGAGACGGTGCGCCGCTTGCAAGGGCCGGTGCGGAGGGGGGCGAAGTACGATCGCTCGATCGATGTTCTGCGTATTGTTAAGCAATATGACCCAACTATTCCCACCAAATCCGGTTTGATGTTGGGACACGGGGAAACCGAAGCCGAGATACTCGAAGCGATGAGAGATTTGCGGGATGCCAAGTGCGATCGGCTCACCCTCGGTCAATACATGAGACCATCTCTAGAGCACCTCCCAGTGCGTAAATACTGGACGCCAGCCGAATTTGACCGTTTCGGGTCGATCGCCCGGGAGATGGGGTTTGAGCGCGTGCGATCGGGGCCTCTCGTCCGCAGTTCCTACCACGCCGGAGAGAGCGATTGAAACTAATTTGAATTCAACTCGGTATAAACTCCTTGTTACAAAAAATAACTCTAGAGGATTGTGCATAAGTGCGACGCTCTCTGCTATTTGTAAATAGAGTGACATTATGAATTAGGAGCTTTACCTATGCCAGAGATAGCGAAGAACCAATTAAAATCCGACTCCGTGATGAAAACGGGCAAATTCCCTTACACATTTCGCGCAGGCTGGTTTCTCTTGCTGTTAGCAATCAATTTTGTGGTTGCAGGCTTTTATTTCCATATCATTGAATAGTTCTGCAACTTAACTTTTAGCAGACCCTGCTGTTCTCGACCTCAACGTCGGAGAATGGGAGAGGTGGAGAGGGGGACAGTTTGGAGTTTGGAGTTGGCGAGAATATGACTTCATTCTTCTAACTAATGACTACTGACTTTTTCCCTCTTCCTTCTGACTCCTGACTCCTGACTTCCGACTTTTGCTCAATAATTAATCCCTGTATCCGTGTCAAAATCCTTGTCGTGCCTTCCTTCTTCCCTCTTTCTTCTAACTAATGACTTCTCTAGCGATTTCTGGACGATTCTAGCTTTGACAAGCGCTCTTGAATTTTGATAACATCTTGCTTAGTTTCAATTGCCAAAGTTGCTAAATTGTCAAACAGCGGGTCTCCCGACAGCATTCTAGCATTTGTCCGACCAGAACCGGAAGGAGACGGAGGTCTGTTAACTCTAGAACCTTGATTCTGCAAACTGTAGATTTGTCCTCTGAGTTCAGAAATTTGACGTTCTAATTGAACAATGCGAAATTCTAATTGAGTTGTGGATTGGGCGGGTGTAAAAATTGGCGAAACAGCAATTGCCAAGGCACAAGCCAGACACAAAACACAGAGTTTCAGGGCGCGATGGCGAATATTTTTCGGCATAGCTTTAATGATTTAAATTATACCAGTTCTACGATAACAAATCGCCGATATTTTGACCTCTATCAGAAGTATGTCTTATGGCAACTAGGAACGTAGCTATTTTAATGTTCGATGATGTCGAGGTACTAGACTTTGCAGGCCCTTTTGAAGTGTTTTCGGTGACATCAGAATTAAGTAAGGGCGATTCCCTTCGGGATAGCTTCGCTTCACGACCTTTTGCAGTCTCTACCGTAGCCGAACATCCCGGTGCGGTCAACGCCCGCAACGGTTTGAGTGTAAATCCCGACTGCACCATTTCCGATTGTCCGCCACCGGATATTTTAATTGTACCGGGAGGACAAGGTACGAGAAAGTTAATCGATAATTCAGCAGTTATTAATTGGATAAAAGATTGTGCGCGAACAGCAGAATTAGTGCTTTCTGTCTGTACGGGTTCGCTGCTTTTGGCAAAAGCTGGTTTGTTGGAAGGTTTGGAAGCAACTACACACCATCAAGTATTGGATTTATTGAAAGAATTAGCTCCCAACACAACTATTATCGAAAATCAGCGATTTGTAGATAACGGCAAAATCATCACTTCTGGGGGAATTGCTGCGGGAATTGATATGTCTTTGCACGTTGTCGGCAAACTTTTGGGTACAGCACAAGCTGAACAAACAGCAGAGCACATGGAATATAAAATTGGGAATTGGTAATTGGGCATTGGGCATGGTTAATTGTATAATTGGCGCGTATGGGCGGGTTTTACCCACCATAATTGCCTAAAACAAACAATCTCGTAAACCCGCCCCGCCAATACACGAACCATACACGAAGGATGCTACTGGATGTGATATCAAGCATCTTCGCCCCAAACTTTTAGTTGTAAATAGACTAATAGCAAAGCTACAGCCATCAGGAAAGTTGCCGCTGCGGCTGCATAGCCAAAATCAAATTGCGAAAAAGCTTGCTCGTAAATATAATAAACTAGCAAATTAGTAGAGTTTAAAGGACCGCCGCCGGTGATGACGTAAACTTGCTCGAAACTCCGCAGAGTAAAAATAGCAGTAGTGACAGTAGCAAATACTAAAGTCGGTCGCAAACCTGGTAAAGTGATGTACAAAAATTGCTGCCAAGCATTAGCTCCATCCAATTCTGCGGCTTCGTAACGATTTACCGGAATTGCTTGTAATCCTGCTAAAAATACGACCATATTAAAGCCTAATTGTTTCCAAACACTCAGCAGAATTATCACAGGCATTGCCCAAACTGTGCTACTCAGCCAAGGAATGGGATTTAAGCCGATCGCACTTAGGGCATTATTCACCGGGCCGTCAGTTTGAAACAACCACCGCCAACCCAAGCCCACTGCAACTAAAGAGGTAATCGAAGGAATAAAATAAGCGGTACGGAGAGATCCTCGCCAAGCAAACGAGCGATTTAGCAAAACTGCTAAGCCCAATGGAATCACTAAACTGGGAATGACTGTTGCAGTAGTAAAATAGAGCGTATTTTGGAGAATTTGCCAGAAATCCGGGTTTGTGACTAGACGCCAGTAGTTGTTGAAGCCAATCCAACGCACTCCCGACTGGGTAAAGCTGCCGCTGGTAAAGCTGAGGTAAAATAAATAGGCGATCGGCCAAATCAAAAAAGTACCCAGAAACAGCAAAGCCGGGGCCAGAAAAGTCCAAGCTGCGATCGCATCATTATCCAACCAGTTAAAACGCCCAAATTTAATCCGAACCATTGGCTTGTAAATTTTAGCTTTTAGTTTTAAATGGTATCACAAAATAGGTCAATGTCAAAATGAACCTTCTCGATATATTAGCTCATTTACCCACTATAGAAACTGAAAGGCTCCTGCTCCGAAAAATTACTTTAAACGATGCAAGCGATATGTTTGAGTATGCCTCAAACCCCGAAGTATCACAATACACAATGTGGTCAACCCACACCTCGATTGAAGACACTAAATACTTTCTCAAGTCACTTACAAAAATGTACAAAAGACGAGAGCTTGTAGATTGGGGAATTGTCCACAAGGTCGAGAAAAAGTTTATCGGGACTTGCGGATTTGTGGAATGGAGCATGACGCACAGCCGCGCGGAAATTGGCTACGCGCTCTCTAGGAGCTATTGGGGCGAAGGATACATGAGCGAGGCTGTCAATGCAGTTATTGAATTCGGTTTTCGGGAGATGTTGCTGAATCGAATTATGGCTCGATGTGAAGTTAACAATATTGCTTCCGCTCGGGTGATGGAAAAAGTGGGGATGCAATTGGAAGGGGTATTGCGACAGCACCTATTTGTGAAAGACAGATATTGGGATCTAAAACTTTATTCGATTCTCAGAGAAGAGTTTTTTGAGAATATTGTAGAATAGGAGTGAATCAGTAGCTCAGCGAAAAAAAATAATATACTTAGGACTTACGCAATATCTCCATCTAGAGTGCGCCGAAGCACACCTTACCCTTTACCTGTATTGTAGAAGACGAGTGAATAGTTTTTATCTTTATGACCGCTAATCCAGTATCTGTTAATTCCAATGCCTGCCTGATTTCTCCTGAGATTGGCAAAAGTGCGATCGATCGGGCCCATCCTCCATTAAAATTAGGAGTTTTAGCATCAGGAAGCGGCAGCAATTTCGAGGTAATTGCCCAAGCTATCCAAAACAAAGATCTCAACGCTAAAATCCCAGTATTAATTTACAACAACCCCGAAGCCAAAGCTGCAGCCCGAGCCGAAAAATACGGCATTCCCTCGATTCTGCTCAATCACCGCGACTGCAAAAGTCGCGAAGAATTAGATACAAAAATTGTCAAAACTTTTCAAGAATATGATGTAGAATGGGTAGTGATGGCGGGTTGGATGCGAATTGTTACCAAAGTTTTGCTTGATGCTTTTGCCGATCGCGTTATTAACATTCACCCCAGCTTACTGCCGAGTTTCCCAGGAATTCGCGCCGTCGAGCAAGCACTGGCCACCAAGGTTAAAATCACCGGATGTACGGTGCATATCGCCCGTTTAGAAGTAGACAGCGGGCCGATTTTAATGCAGGCTGCGGTGCCAGTATTGCCTGATGATACCGCAGAAACGTTGCACGCTCGAATTCAGGTGCAAGAGCACAAGATTATGCTCGGTGCGATCGCACTTATTGCAGAATCTAATCGAAAATATTGTGACTAAAAACCTCACCAGTGCCGCATCTATCTCCGCATTGCCTGTCAGCGCATCACCTGAAACAGGCCCGCCGCTGACAGACTCCAATTGCCTGAAATTAATTCTCAAAGAAAGGCTCAAAAAGAGCATCGGTATCAAGGGAGAATTCTATCTGCCTTGCTTGCCATCGATGCTAAATGACTATCTTAAATTACTCTCAGACTTCTTAAACATTCTCGGACAAAACATCGACGCTGCCCAAGCCGAAAACTTGCGAACATTAATCGCCAACGCCTTAGCAGAAGGATTCAAAAATTCCCCCCACGCTAATCTAATAGTCTCCTATTTTCCCGCTAATTCCCAAAGCGGTTTAGCCGGCGGCATTACTCTGAATACTAAGATTCAAATCGAATCGATGGCCCAGAAATATCATAGCTGGCCGGATATTCGCCCCGAACCTTTATTCGGCAGCCATCCCGATGCTAAAGTCATCGCCACTGCCGCTGAATTAGGCGAACCGGGAAAAGCACCTATTTTAGATGTCGGTGCGGGCCCAGGGCGCAATAGTTTGCCTTTAGCAAGGTTAGGCCATTCCGTGGATGCGATCGAACTAACACCGATATTTGCCGAGAAACTATCAGCCGCAGCCACCGCCGAAAACTTGCCGATCAATGTCACCCAAGGCGACGTTTTAGATCCATTATTGAGGATGAAAACTTATCGGTACAAATTAGCCATTGCTACCGAAGTCCTCTCTCATTTCCGCTACCCCGAACAAATTCGTCTTTTCCTCGGCAAAATGTCCGATGCTGTTTTAAGCGGCGGGTTTATCTTATTCAGTGCTTTCTTAGCTGTAGATGGGTACGAACCAGACGAGATGGCAAAACAAATGTCTGAATTGTGTTGGTCTTATCTGATTACCAGAGAAGAATTGCAAGCAGCAATCGAGGGTTTGCCTTTAGAAATTATTTCTGATGAATCTGTGATTGAATACGAACAAAAACATTTGCCTGACTCGGCTTGGCCCCCGACACCTTGGTTTGTCAGTTGGGCTAGCGGGCGCGATTTATTTTCTGTGCAACAAACACCGCCGTTAGAGTTGCGGTGGATACTTGTTAAACGCTTGTAAGCTGTCGCGCATTTAAATTGTATATTCAGGGCGGGCGAGACGCCCACCCCACAAGACTTTGATTTTTTTGGACAGACAATTTAAAGGCAGAACACCTTAAAGAGTTTAGTATGGTGCGTCACAAAGTAGTTGATCGATGATTGATAAAATAACGCGCTCTAACTCACATCTTGCACCATTCTCAAGAACAGGCAAGATGCCTGTTCCACAAAGATGGAGTTTTCTTGTGGGGTGGGCATCCTGCCCGCCCGCAAAAGGCTAATTGAGAATGTGCAACATCTCAGGTATAACGCACCCTACGACAAATTTTAGCGGTTAAAAATCCAATCCTAAACCTCGGATGCCCGCAATTGTCCGCAGGCTGCATCTGCTTCTAAGCCGCGAGAATACCGCACGCTAACTGCAATTTTCTTTTCCTTCAAAGTCGCAACGAAACTGTTAATTCGATTGGGAGTCGGTCGCTTGTATTCAGCTTCCTGAATCGGATTGTAAGGAATCAAATTGACGTGACACTGAAAACCGCGCAAGTGAGTTGCTAACTCGGCTGCGTGTTCCGGCAAGTCATTCACACCTGCTAAAAGTACGTATTCAAAACTCAATCTTCGTCCCGTCGATCGCACATATTCCCGACATTCTGCTATTAACTCACCCAAAGGATAAGGGCGGGCGCTAGGAATTAACTCTTCGCGCAATCTTTGATTGGAAGCGTGGAGGCTGACGGCGAGGGTAACTTGCAGTTGATGTTCGGCTAGTTGGCTGATGCGATTGCGAATTCCTACTGTGGAAATGGTGATATTTCGCTGTCCAATTCCTACGTCTTGATTCAAACACTTGACAGCAGCTACAACATTATCGAAATTCAGCAGGGGTTCGCCCATTCCCATAAATACGATGTGGCTGACTCTGCGGCCGAAATCTTGCTGTACTGTCAAGACTTGATCGACGATTTCGTGTTTTTCTAAATTGCGCTTGAAACCGCCTTTTCCGGTAGCGCAAAAGTCGCAGCCCATCGCGCAGCCAACTTGGGCTGAGACGCACACAGTAAGCCGTTTATCGGTGGGAATGCCTACTGTTTCAATGATTTGACCGTCTGCCAATTTTAAGAGATACTTTACCGTGGCGTCTGGTGCGACCGATCGATAGTGAATGGTCGATCGCCCGATCGGAATTTGAGCAACAGTCTCGCGCCATTGTTTCGAGAATACAGAAATGTCAGAGAGCGATCGCGCGCCTCTCTCATAAATCCATTGGTACAACTGCTTCCCGCGATAAGCAGGTTGCCCATTTTGCTGCACCCACTCCGTTAACTCAGCTAAACTCGCCCCCAGCAAGGGCGGAATTTTACCCGACTCAACAGCCAAAGCAGCAGTCTTGCGAGACTGATTCGCGCCCTTGGAATTACCAGAAGAGTACACCTGAGAAACGGAAGTAGGAGACATAGGTCATCAGAAAATTTAAAGCCACCCTCTATATTAAAACTTCTCGACCAAAGCTGCCGTTAATCCTCCAAAAGGTGAAGTCTCCATCCCCCTAAATCCCTCTTAATCTGGGAGACTTTAAGAATAATCCGGTTCCCCCCTTTAAAAAAGGGGGTTAGGGGTCTGTTATTGTGAACTCACAAAGAAAACTCAAGACAGAAATCTGCACAATCAAGAATCCAGTTAATTTTTGGTAAAATTCCCCAAATATTGCGTGTAAATGACCACAGCCCCCTAAAATAAACTCTGGAGTTTGTTAAAGGGTATGCAAATTTGACAGCTTTCCATCACAATTAATGCAACTTTTATGGTGCTAAATATTCTTGCGCTGCCCTTAGCGTTTCAATTTACATCGCCGGGCCCAATTATCTTTCAACTTGGCCCCGTAGCGATTCGCTGGTACGGGCTGTTGATAGCTTCTGCCGTCTTGATTGGGGTCAGTCTGTCCCAATACTTGGCCCAAAAACGCCGCGTCAACCCGGAATTGCTGGGTGATTTGGCAATTTGGCTGGTTCTGGGCGCTATTCCCTGTGCTCGAATTTATTACGTGGCTTTCGAGTGGCAGCAATACGCCCAGAGGCCTGAAGATATTATTGCGATTTGGAAAGGTGGAATTGCCATTCACGGGGCGATTTTGGGTGGCACGATCGCAGCTTTAATTTTTGCGAAAATCCAGCGAGTTTCTTTTTGGCAATTGGCAGATTTAATCGCGCCCTCGGCAATTCTCGGTCAGGCCATCGGACGCTGGGGAAATTTCTTTAACTCGGAAGCTTTTGGCAGTCCTACGGATTTGCCTTGGAAACTCTATATTCCGCCAAACAGCCGCCCGCCCGCATACGCTAATTTTGAATACTTCCACCCCACATTTCTCTACGAATCCCTGTGGAATTTGACAGTATTTGGGTTGCTTCTGACTTTGTTTTTCCGCGATTTACAGGGCAAAATTCGCTTAAAAACTGGTGCTTTATTTTTAGTTTATATCGCAGCTTACAGTTCCGGTAGAGTCTGGATTGAAGGGTTGCGGACTGATAGTTTGATGTTCGGGCCGCTGCGGACGGCACAGATGGTAAGCTTGACTGGGATTGTTTTAGGGTTGGGCGGGTTAGCTTGGCTTTATTTGCTCGATCGACCTTTGCCCGATGTTGTCTCCCCCAATAGCGATCGGGCAAAGATCGCTCCGAAATTGCCAGAGGATCAATAAAAAACCCCAGAGAGGTTAGTCTCTAGGGTTCAAAACCAGGGTGCATCTACCATCCCTTACTTCCAACCAAAATAGGTACATCCGGAAGCGTTCGTAAATTTAGCAAATTTTTTAGCAGCAATGAGTTTGACAGAGATTGAAGCCCTAATTCCAAGGGTATACATTGTAGGTGCAGGCCCGGGAGACCCGGATTTGTTGACTGTTAAGGCTCAAAAATTACTGGCTGCAGCCGATGTCATATTATTTGCTGATTCCTTAGTCCCAAAGCAAATTTTGCAGGGGGTGCGCGCGGATGCTGAAGTGATCCAAACTGCGGATAAGACCCTCGAAGAGATTGTACCTTTGATGGTGGAACGAGTGCAGGACGGAAAAAGCGTCGTCCGTCTCCATTCCGGCGATCCCTGTCTCTACGGGGCTGTCGGCGAACAAATGCAAGCTTTGGCTTCCGAGGGAATTGCTTTTGAGGTAATTCCGGGAATTAGCGCTTTCCAACTTGCGGCGGCTAAACTTAAAATTGAGTTGACAGTTCCGGGAGTTGTGCAGACAATTATTTTGACGCGAATTAGCGGCAGAACAGAAGTACCGGAACGCGAAGAATTGGCGAGTTTAGCGGCTCATCAAGCGAGTTTGTGCCTGTATTTGAGTGCTCGCCATGTCGAACAAGCTCAAGCTAAATTGATGGAACATTACCCATCGGATTTGCCTGTAGCGATTTGTTATCGGTTGGGCTGGCCGGATGAAAAAATTGTGCTAGTTCCCCTTGACAAAATGGCAGTTGCTACGCGCGAAAATAATTTGATCAGAACGACAATGTACGTTATTAGTCCGGCCTTGGGAAAATCGGCAGAAGGGCGATCGCGCTTGTACCATCCAGAGCACGATCGGCTTTTTAGACCCTCGAAGGAAGAAGGAAGAAGGAAGAAGGAAGAAGGAAGAGGGAAGAAGGAGCAATTATGAAATAACCAATTACCAATTCCCAATTCTCAATTCCCCAATCTAAAATCTAAAATCTAAAATCTAAAATCGCCATGACTGATTTAACTCGCAGACAATTTATCACTGTCACCGCATTAAGCGCCGGATTTGCCTTAGCAGTTCATCCTATTGCGGCTGCCGTTATCAATACGGATGCTGCTGGTTTAATAGCAGGTGAGGTAAAAATTCCTGTAAAAGACGGCTCAATTCCAGCATACAGAGCCATGCCAGCCAGCGGCAGCAATTTTCCAGTAATTTTAGTAATTCAAGAAATCTTCGGAGTTCACGCCCACCTTCAAGATATTTGCCGCCGTTTTGCAAAATTAGGTTATTTAGCGATCGCCCCAGAAATGTTTGCCCGTCAAGGTGATGTTTCTAAACTCACCGAGGTTCAAGAAATTATTAGTAAAGTTGTCTCGAAAGTTCCTGACGCTCAAGTTATGTCTGATTTAGATGCTACCGTAGAGTGGGCACAAAAGTCAGGAAAAGGCAATACTAATAAGTTGGGAATTACAGGATTTTGCTGGGGTGGCAGAATTGTTTGGCTGTACTCTTCCCACAACCCGAAAGTCAAAGCAGGAGTGGCTTGGTACGGGCGTGTGGTTGGCAATTCTACGGATTTAACTCCCAAACAGCCGATCGACATTGCAGCCAGTTTGAAAGTGCCCGTATTGGGGCTTTACGGGGGCAAAGACCAGTCAATTCCCAACGATACAGTCGAGAAAATGCGGGAAGTTCTCAAAACTGGCAGCAGCGGTTCCGAAATTGTGCTTTATCCAGATGCGCCGCACGCTTTTAACGCAGACTATCGCCCCAGTTACCGGAAAAAAGAAGCTGAGGATGGTTGGAAACGGATGCAAGATTGGTTTAAAAAGTATGGAGTTTCATAATAGTTTTGAGTTGTTAATTTTCACTTAAAACTGGTGTCAAGTTTGGGATCGGAAAAGGCAATATTAGCGAATAGCCCTTAAGACAGGTGGGTTTGTGGGCCCGACATTGGTAAACTGAGCGGTGTAGAATTATCGATCGAACAGGTAAGCCCGTGCTAGACGAACAAGCTAAAAAGACCATCTTGCGGAAAATCCCTCACGGATTGTACATCTGCGGTGTCAAAGACGGGGAGGAAGTCAACGGTTTCACCGCTAGCTGGGTGATGCAATCTTCCTTTACCCCTCCGTTAGTTGTCAACTGCGTCAAGCAAGACTCCAAATCCCACGCCATGATCAAAGCTAGCGGTGTCTTTGCTTTGAGTTTCCTAGAAGCAGAACAGAAAGACTTAGCCCAGAAATTCTTCAAGCAGCAGCGCCGCGTTGGCAATAAATTTGAGGATGTAGAATTTTATCCCGGCGCGGAAACTGGTTGTCCGATTATCTCGGATTCTCTGGGTTACGTCGAGTGCAAAGTTGTCGGTGCTGTGGAACACGGGGATCACACGGTTTATGTGGGAGAAGTTGTGGCAGCCGGCGTCCACCGAGAAGGCAATCCGTTGCTGCTAGAAAGCACGGGTTGGAATTACGGCGGCTAAAGACTTGGCAGTTGGCAGTTGTTAGTAAAAAAAACTAACACTGAGAAACCCGGTTTCTTTAAAAGTCCGGGTTTCTGAATACTAAACACATTTTTAAGTTGAATTAGAGCGACCTATTTATTACTTGCGAGAGTTAGGCGTCGCATAACTAATAAAAAATCGGCGACAATTCTGTCAGCGTTGTTGGGAGTTAAAATTGGTACGTGGACGAAAATACATTGAGCGGCTATTTGAGAATCGCAAATATGTTTTAAAACCGCATAATATAGGGCTTCGCATACAAATTTTCCGGCTTCGTGACTGATTTCGGTTGCAGCTAAATCAGCGACTAGCGGTTCGAGATTAACTGCTGTTTTCAGAATGTCGGTATCACAGCAAGCGCAAGATTCTACGGTTAATTTTTTCTTGCTTTCGGCCATGCCACAGCAGATAATAGTATCGGGTTGGAGTTGGTTGATTTGGGCGATAGCTAAATTAGGTGCTAGCTGAAAATCTACTGGCAGTTTCCTCAAAAAAGTCAGGGAATCAGGCAAAGATTTGATTTGGGAAATCTTGGCTAATAAGTCGTCCGAAGAGTTGGATTGCTGATGGGGAAGCCAAGTATCAAATGAGGTTAGCAGGATTTTCGCCGTCATATTTGTGCAATAATACTGATATTGATAATATAAGGCAAGTAAGTCAATGTCTGTCATTGCAGTAGTAGACTATGACATGGGCAATCTGCACTCAGTCTGTAAAGGCTTGGAAAATGTGGGTGCAGTGCCAAAAATTACAGATTCTCCTGCTATAATCGAGCAGGCTGATGCGGTGGTTTTGCCGGGAGTTGGTTCCTTTGACCCGGCAATGCAGAATTTAAGATCGCGCAATTTGATAGAACCGATAAAAAGGGCGATCGCCTCGCGAAAACCTTTTTTAGGCATTTGTTTGGGTATGCAAATTCTGTTGGAAAGTTCCGAAGAAGGTGTAGAACCGGGATTGGGCGTTATTGCGGGAAAAGTGCGCCGATTTCGCTCGGAACCGGGTTTGACAATTCCCCACATGGGATGGAATCAATTGCAATTTACTCAGCAGAATTGCCCGCTGTGGCAAAATTTACCGTCCGATCCTTGGGTTTATTTCGTGCATTCTTATTATGTCGATCCAGTTGATTGGGAAGCGCGATCGGCAATGGTAAGTCACGGCAGTCAAAACGTGACGGCGGCTATAGCTAAAGACAATCTGATGGCCGTGCAATTTCACCCGGAAAAGTCTTCGAGTACGGGATTGCAAATGCTGTCAAATTTTGTCAGTCTCGTGAGGGAAAAAGTACCTGCTTAGGTGGCATGAGTCTTGAAAAACCCGGTAGATTGCCGAAACCGGGTTTGACATTTTTAAAAGTCTTCTTCCTTCTTCTTTGTTCTTCCTTCTTCCTGACATCTGTTAAATCCGTTACATCCGTTACAGAATCCGTTGCCGAACTTTCTTCTTCCTTCTTCCTAAATGAGTCTGAGAATCTGTGGCAATCGCCAAATCAAAACCCTGCCGGGACTCGCAACTCGCCCTACACCTTCGCGAGTCAGAGAAGCTTTATTTAATATTTGGCAAGGGACGATCGCAGATTGCAGATGGCTTGACATTTGTACCGGCAGCGGTTCAATGGGTGCAGAAGCTTTGTGTCGGCAAGCCGCGAGTGTCACTGGCATCGAACAGTCGGCGAAAGCTTGTGCGATTATCCGCGAAAATTGGGAGCAAATAGCAGACTCGTCCCAAACATTCCAAATACTGCGGGGAAACGCGACGGCGAAATTGGTGACACTAGCGGGGCAGCAGTTTGATCGCATTTACTTCGATCCGCCCTACGCCAGCGACTTGTACGAACCTGTGTTAAACACGATCGCCAGCCAAGAAATGCTAGCACCAAACGGGGAAATGGCCGTCGAACACAGCCCGGAGCGATCGGCACAACCGATTTCCGGCCTAGAAATTTGCCGCCACAAAGTATACGGCAATACAGCATTAACTTTCTACACACGCAGTGCCTGACAGGCTCAAACCGCAGCAGCGTCACGCCTGGAGACTGAAAGAAACCGGGTTTCGTGGCGTGGGCGCGCCCCCGGTACTAAAAGTTTTTCCCTTGGGTACAATACAAATTTTTCCGATGAAGTTAAGCTTTGTGCGTAGGTTGTCAAAGCAAGTTGCTTGAGCAATGGACTAAATAAATGGAGTTTACGCTGAAAATAAAGACTTTCAGTTGTAACATGAACCCAAAGTGTGAGTGTGAATATTCCTAAAGGAGTGAATATGGTTCAGACACCTTCGCGCCCTCGTGGCAGCGAGTTTCCGGCTGTTAACTCGGTACAGCCAGCCAAACTGGATACGATTCTGCTGGGAAATAGCCTCTCCCTGCCAAATACCAAACTCTTCGGCACAGACGGCATTCGCGGGAAAGTTGGAGAATTGCTGAATGCACCTCTAGCCTTGCAAGTGGGCTTCTGGGCTGGACAAGTTCTACGGCAACATTCCCCCAACCAGGGGCCTGTGATTTTGGGACAAGACAGCAGGAATTCCAGCGATATGCTGGCAATGGCACTGTCAGCGGGTTTGACAGCCGCCGGTTTGGAAGTGTGGAATTTGGGATTGTGTCCCACTCCCTGCGTTGCTTATCTGGCAAGCGTTTCGGAGTCGGTCGGCGGAGTGATGATTTCGGCTTCTCACAATCCCCCAGAAGACAACGGCATTAAGTTTTTCGACTCAAACGGCTCCAAGCTGTCGCAGCAGTTGCAGGAACAAATCGAAGCGGGAATCCGGGGGGCAAAGGTTCCGGTTGCTAGCTTGGCTTGGGGACACCACTACCATCGGTCTGAGTTGGTTAAAGATTATGCCACTTCGCTCTGTGATTCGCTGCAAAAGATGAATTTGGAGGGAATGCGGATAGTTTTGGATTTGGCTTGGGGGGCCGCTGCGGGCTTGGGGCCGGCGGTGTTCGCGCAAATGGGGGCGGAGGTTATCTGTTTGCACGACTCTCCTGATGGATCTCGCATTAATGTTAACTGCGGTTCTACTCATCTCGACAGTTTGCAAGCGGCTGTTTTGGAACACAATGCCGATTTGGGATTTGCTTTTGACGGCGATGCCGATCGAGTTTTGTGTGTTGACAACAAAGGTCGAGCGATTGACGGCGATTACATTCTTTATCTGTGGGGTCGGCAGTTGCGCGACTCGGAACAGTTACCGTCCAATTTAATTATTTCTACTGTAATGGCTAACCTCGGCTTTGAGCGAGCTTGGGAAGAATTGGGGGGCAAACTAACTAGAACCAACGTGGGAGATCAGTACGTTCACGCTGAAATGCAGCGCACTGGTGCGATGTTGGGCGGCGAACAGTCAGGACACATTCTTTGTCCGCATTATGGTGTCAGCGGCGACGGTTTGCTGACAGCTTTGCATTTGGCTTCGCTGGTGCGCCAGTCCGGGCAATCTTTGGCACAATTGGTAAGTGGCAGTTTCCAAACTTATCCGCAGTTGTTGCGAAATATTCGGGTGGAGGATCGCGAAAAACGCCTGAAATGGCAGGAGTGCGAGGCAATGCAAAGTGCGATCGAACGTGCTACAACAGCAATGGGCGAACAGGGACGGGTTTTGGTGCGCGCTTCTGGCACTGAACCGCTAATTCGAGTTATGGTGGAAGCTGCCAGCGCCGAATTAGCTAATTTCTGGACTGAAAATTTAGTTTTAGCCGTTCAGCAACACATAGCTCTCTGATGGAAATGGGGACTTGCTAAAAGTTGTGAATTTTGAGTGTTGAGTTTTGAGTTAAAATCCTGTGATTCAAAATTCATAAATCAAAATTTATAACTATTAATTTCGAGTTTTAATCAACTTCTCCAAAAATAACGAGTGGGGCAGGCATCTTGCCTGCCCTTAACTTTATTTTCACTCAATTGTGTGATGATGATTTCTGTTGTGATACCCACCTACAACCGCGAGCAACCTCTGCGAGAGACATTGGCTGATGTGATTCGGCAAAATTACCCGAATTTTGAAGTGCTTGTAATTGATCAAACTCGCACCCACGAATCGGAAACTCAAGTTTATTTAGAGCAATTGGCAAACGCTGGCCAAATTCGCTGGTTTAGAGTAGATTGGGCGAGTTTACCTGCGGCTCGAAATTATGCAGTGCGACGCGCAGTTGGAGAGATTATTTTATTTATTGATGATGATGTAAAATTGCCAGAGGGTTTTTTGGCGGCTCACGCTGACAACTATTTAGAAAAACCTGATGTGGGATGTGTGGCGGGCAGGGTTTTTGACAGAATGAAACTGGATAATTCAGGAGGGGATTTGGCGATCGAATATTTGCCCTCAGAAGCGATGGATGCCGGGATTGCCTGGTATTTTATCGATTTGGTGCATACAGTCAAACCGCAGCAGGTGCTCTCGGCTAGAGGCTGTAATATGTCTTTTCGCCGGCAGGTTTTTGCTGAATGCGGGCTGAGGTTTGACGAGCGGTTTGCAGGGAGTGCGGTGCGGGAGGAGTCGGATTTTTGTTTGAGATTGCGATCAACTGGTCTGAAAATTTGGTACGATCCCAATGCGTGTCTAGTTCACTTAGGGGAAGAGAGCGGCGGATGTCACGATGTCAGCACGCGATCGATCGAATATCAAGTAACATTTTATCACAACCATTTCCTGATGGGATTAAAAAATTTAACAGCCTTTCAATGCCTGCGATTTTTTGCCAAACTCTTTGACTGCCACGTTTTGGGAAATCCACCTTGTTATAAAAGCGCCTCGCCCATTAAAATTATAACTAGATTTGCTTTTTATATCCTGGGTTTTCTCAGTGCTATAAATACAGTAATTCAATCTCTGTGGAATGATGGACAAAGTTATAGCCATCAAGACAATATTAACGCTTAATAATTACCTATTCCCCATTCGCCCTTCCCAATAAATGAGAATTCTCGTGGCTAGTCACACCTACATTGTGGACATTAATCGGGAAAAATTCAAGATATTAGCCAACCTAGAACCCGATATTGAAGTAACAGTTGTAGTGCCGCAGCGTTGGAAACCCGGAGGCGTACAAAATAAAATTATAGAAACGCAATTTTATCAAAAAGGCTCATTTAAAGTAGTCCCCGTATCCAACTTTAGTCAAAACAATCAAGGATTGCTAACTTTTGGCACAGATTTAATTAAACTTTTGCAAATAATTAAACCCCAGATAATTCAAGTTGAACAAGGTTCAAAATCTATCGCTTGCGCTCAGTTAATATTACTAAATAAACTGCTAAAGCTGCAAGCAAAAAATATATTATTTACTTGGTGGAACCTGCCTTATCAATTGAATTGGCCTGTTTCAGTCTTAGAAAATTACAATCTTCAGCACACCGATGGAATTATTGCAGGCAACCTAGATGGAGCTAAAATTTTGCGGCAGCGGGGCTATCAAGGTGCGGTAAAAGTAATGCCACAACTCGGAGTAGATGAAACTTTGTTTCGCCCCACAGGTAAAGACGCTGATTTATCGCGTAGCTTCGCCATTGAACCGACCGATTTTGTGGTAGGATTTGTAGGGCGATTTGTCGAAGAAAAAGGATTGTTGACTTTAGCTGAAGCCTTGGCAGGGTTGAAAAAAAGCTCTTGGAAGTGGCTGTTAGTAGGACAAGGAAAATTGCGGGCGCACCTCGCCGAAAAATGTATTGAATGGGGAATCAGCGACCGAATAATATGGGTAGAAAGCGTTTCCCACGAAGAAATTCCCCCCTACATTAACTTAATGAACTGTTTGGTATTGCCTTCGCAAACCAGCTATAAATTCAAAACTTTGACCACTGTGGGCTGGAAAGAACAATTCGGTCACGTTTTAATTGAAGCGATGGCCTGTCACATTCCGGTTATTGGTTCCGACTGCGGCGAAATTCCTCACGTCGTCGGCGATGCGGGTTTATTATTCCCAGAAGGGAATGTAGGGGTTTTGCGAGAGTGTTTGCAGAAATTGATGGAGCGGCAGGAGTTGGCGGCCGATTTGGGCGATCGGGGTTATCATAGAGCGATGAGCAATTATACAAATAAAGCTTTAGCTGAGCAGTTATTGGAATTCTACAAAGAATTGTTGTAACTTTTAGCAGTATAATGCAAGTGTTAAATAAAAACTGTAGTAAATGTCTATTCCTTCCGACATACGCTCTTTGGTTGACGAACTCTACCAGGTACTAGACGATAGCGAGCGCCAAGCAACGCAGGGACTTTTTGCACTTAGAAGAGCAATGTCTCTTTTTCCCCAAAATGAAATACTGATGCAATACTTTTCTTCCATCACCAATTTTCAATTCAACGTAGCAGGTACTCGTTTACAAGCAGAGCACATTGTGGGGAATGTATTGATGGCTGGTGTGCCCCATGAAGATGTTCAAAAAGCAGGAGATTATTTAGCAGGGTTGCTACATATGGCTCCAGAATCGAAAATTATGATTGACAAAGTAGTTGAGAGATTAGAAGCATTGCCATGAAACAATTACCAGATGAAAGCCTACTCCTGGAAATCCTTGAAATTGTGAAAGCTGCGGAAGCAAAAGCCAGTGAAATGTATGAATTTTCCAAGACAATAGCTCACAATACCCAAATTACAGCAACAAGAAGAGAGGAAGCTGAACAGCTAGACGGGCAACCTTTTGCAGATAATTAAATTTGTAATGGGAGATGTTGGTATGTTGATTTAAATAACTATCCCCCATGCGGATTCTCCAAATTATCCCCTCAATTTCCTTGGTATACGGTGGGCCAAGTCAAATGGTACTTGGACTTTCTGCGGCCCTCGCTTCCCGATGTATTGATGTCACAATTATCACCACAGATTCTAACGGAGATATCGGTCAACATCCCTTAGATGTCCCCTTAAATCAATCACTAAAACAAAACGGTTATCAAATTATTTATTTCCGCTGTTCTCCGTTTCGTAGATATAAGTTTTCTCTGAGTTTATTGCAGTGGTTAAATGAAAATGCGCGACAATTTGACCTGGCTCACATTCACGCTCTTTTCTCACCAGTAACTACCTTTGCCGCCACAATTGCTAGATATCATCGTTTGCCATATATTATGCGTCCCTGCGGTATGCTTGACCCCGCCGATTTGCAGAAAAAAAAGCGCTTGAAACAGATTTATGCCACGCTTTTAGAACGCCCTAATTTAGCAGAGGCAGCCGCAATTCATTTCACAAGTAAAGAAGAGGCTAAAATCTCAGAAAGATTTGGTTTGGACTTCACAGACAAGATGCCTGTGCCACGGGATTTGGACTTCACAGGCAAGATGCCTGTGCCACGGGATTTGGTGATTCCATTGGGGGTGACAGCAGGTTTGTTTCCTAAGAGATTGCGGGACTCTCAAATGCCAATCATTTTATTTATGTCGCGAATTGAACCTAAAAAAGGGCTTGATTTGTTAATTCCAGCATTAGAAAGTATTTTAGGAGCGGGTATAGAGTTTCACTTTATTTTAGCTGGTTCAAATCCCCAAGATGCTGATTATGAAACAAAAATTAAAGTGCAAATTCAGAATTCAAGCTTAGCAAAATACACAACAATAATGGGCTTTGTGAGCGGTGATTTTAAAGCTGAACTGTTGACAAAAGCCGACTTATTTGTATTGCCTTCTTATTACGAAAACTTTGGCATTGCTGTAGCAGAAGCGATGGCCGCCGGTCTACCTGTCGCCATTTCCGATCGCATACATATTGCCGAAGACATACAGCAAGCAGAGGCTGGTTGGGTGGGGCCTTTGGAAGTAGGGGCGATCGCCAATTCAATCAAATCAGCACTTCTGAATCCACAGGAGCGTCAACGCCGGGGATTGAACGGCCAAGAGTATGCCAAAAAGCATTATAACTGGGAGGCGATCGCCCAACAAACCATCGATGCTTACCAGCAGATTTTGTCATCTATTAATTAGTGCAACAGCCGTTTACCTTTTACTTCTTCTCCTGCTGCGAGTTGTTGTGCTGCTGCTGCTATCTGAATTTTCAGGCGAGATTTTGTCGGCGTTGCTGAATTAAGGGATGAAGCGCGCGGGTACAGGGACATCACCAAACTTGAGGTAATGAATAAATATAGCAATCCTAAATGATTCGTAAAAATTTATAAGTTATAATAGTTAGGTCGTGTGTTAATATTTAGATGGGGAATATAGCGTGAATAGAAAAATAGGTCTGAGCAGCAAAATCTCAAAGAATTAAGTGATTTTATCGATAGCAACCCCGAGCCTAGAGAACAGAAGCGAGCCAGGGAGCATCCCGCTTTTGTAAATGGTTAAAAGTATGATAAGAGCCAAAAGTTTTCCCCCTGCGCTATATGATATAACGCAAAAGTTTCGCCCGCGCGCTAAGCGCACTGGCTTTGAGGAGCATCTAAAGTATGGGAGTTTGGAAGGAAAATGGCTCTTGAAGGATGCGTCTATATTTTACATTAATTCATTCAAGTAAGCACACCTAAGTTTCAGCATTTGATTAACCCTCTTTTGTCACTCTCGTGGTAGTATAAGGAGTGACACACCCCAAAAGCATTGCCAGTCCTATGGTAGAGCCTCG
>NZ_JAUBUE010000031.1:0-74741 GCF_036705305.1 Microcoleus sp. B3-D7
TTAAGTTATTAATACATTACTTAAAATTTCACGATATTCCCATTCCTGGGGCATTCATACCTTGATTCAGCAACGCCAAATTCCTCAATGCCTGGATGTACAATTCTGTCCATCTTTGCAAAATTTGTATCTAGTCTATATTCATAGCGTATCCGTAGCTCCCGCAGAAGTCGCTGATACTCTCTAGTGGGTTTGTAGACTTTTCCTTGAGTACCCCATGAATCAACTATTTTCTTAGCTTCTAAAAACTCCTCAGCAGAGCCTTGGAATTTATATCCACTGGTGTTTGTTTGTTGCAAGTTTGCTGTTCTTTGAGTTGTATCTTCCGGCTCTAAAACAAGATAA
Organism: Microcoleus sp. B3-D7; assembly: GCF_036705305.1. NCBI lineage: Bacteria > Bacillati > Cyanobacteriota > Cyanophyceae > Oscillatoriales > Microcoleaceae > Microcoleus > Microcoleus sp. B3-D7. Next base: position 346 of record NZ_JAUBUE010000031.1, read on the forward strand.
TCCGGCGGATTGTGATAGTGGGTATCTCTCGCTACAGCTACCGATAAACCAGAGACAACGCACACATCAAGAATGCGAGGCTTGCCATAGATGATTTTATCGGGTAGCCATGCCAGGATAGCAACGTAGGTCTGATCGAACCTAAAGTGATTCTGACTATCTTTGAAACGTGCTGTTATCTCTGTTGCTAGTGGGAACCACGCTTTAATTTCTAATCCTGGCGTTGGTTGAACTATGCCGAGGAAAATAGTATCTGGAAAGCCCGGATCTTGCCTATGCCACTTTCCAAATTCAGCGAACTCATTTTGTTGATTCAAGAATTCAACGGTGTTAAATTCGATTAAATTTCCGACTAAGGGCGAAAGCTTTGAGATAACTTTAGACAGGTTCACCGCTGCATCTACGGTAACAGGTTTAGATACATCTAAAACGTCGAAAGTGTTGCCAGATAAGCGATCTAGATATTTGGAGGCAAGTCTGATTACATCTTGGGTATTCATATCTCGCTCTCACAAGATGCTTCAGATATTTTTTGTGAAATTTTCCTAATAATAGCGCAAGGATCTACACCAATTACATGAGCAACTAACAGAAACTCAATTACATCTAAGCGTCGTTCACCGTTTTCATATTTGGCTACGAAAGACTGGGGCTTTTTAAGAGATTTAGCAACAGACTCCTGAGTTAGTTGCGCTTCTTTACGAGCAGCAATCATACAACAACGGAAGGTTTCATATTCATCGCTAAAAACAGATTTCATTATTCTTTGGGTTTAGCACTGCATATTCCCTAGATATAATAAACCTGTTTTCGGATAATCCCAAAATAGGATATTTAAATTTGTTAAAAATCGATAGTAATGACAATTGAACAAAATTAATCACAATCCCGAGAGTGGCAGCTATCTCTACTTGCGGCCCTCGGTGCTACCATAATTTTTTTTGTCATCCTTCGGCTTAGCAACACCATCAGGTTGTTTCTTTGGCTTTTTGACTTCTTTGTTGCTTTTTCTTTCTTTTGACATGATCTTTCCTCAAGTTTGACTCAGCATAACATAGATTGACATATTTGCCTAACTGCCAGTAGAGGGGGTGATTTTATAAAGATCTTACTCGCTGTTAGTTTTGTACCATCTGCAGTATATTATCTGCTAGATTTTGAACCAATCCCCTCTACCGTTAGGCATATCGATAAATTCCTCATAAGTACAATGTGTGAAATTACTTTTCACTCCGATAGACTCAAGGAAATATTGAAAAGCACGATCGTATAACTGCTGCAAGACAACCGAGAAAAATTCTCGCTGATTAAGCTGTTGTTTTAGATCTAATTTTCCTGAAAAATGACAGTAGATCAAAATATGGAGATATGACCATGCCAGCCTTCGCGACACCTGAAGCAAACACAACTAACAAATTTGCAGTCTCCGTTTAAAAAAGCTGTTAGTCACAGTGGACAAAAAGAATATTATTTTACTATTGATTAACAATTCGGACAGTGTTGGATGGCTTACCTACTGAGAATAACGGTTTCACCGATCTCAGTACGATCGCAACGCTTGCCGAAGCACTCTAGAGGTTAAGTAAATCAAGGGTTTCAGGCTAGGACCTCAAGACGGTCGGGACTCTGGAAAAGCACAAAGTATATGTATAAATATAAAGTTAATTGTTCAGCTTTCTTGAAAGTGCGAGCGCGTCCGCTCCTTTTGAGATAAAATACTTATAAAGAGTGTTTATTTCTAGATAAATTTCCGCTATTAGGAATGTGACCCGTATGGAAGTAACCGAGCTGCTCAAAGAGTACGAAAATGGTAACAGAGACTTTGCTGACGCAAACCTCAGCGGAGCAAACCTCAGCGGAGCTATGTTGGTTGGCGTAAACCTTTCGAGGGCTAACCTGTCTGGAGCTAACCTGAGTCGGGCCCATCTGACCAAAGCAGAACTCAACGGCGCAAACCTTTACAGGGCAAATCTGAGTTTTGCCAAAATGGGCCAAGCCAGGCTAGCCGACGCAGAGCTTACAAAAGCCAATCTCAGCGGAGCTTTCCTCGTCAAAGCAAAACTGCCCAGGGCAAAGTTGAGTGGCGCCCAACTCATCGGTAGCAACCTGCGGAGCGCCATCCTCTGGAACGCCAATTTGTGTACAGCCGACCTGCAATTCATAAACCTGCGGGGCGCCAACCTCACGGGAGCCAACCTCAACTGGGCAAACTGCGGAGGGGCAAAACTCAGCGGTGCAAAGCTTTTTGGCGCTCAACTAACAGGCATCTATCTTAGGAAAGCTTACATCAATGGCATCGACATGAGCAGGACGGATCTCAATGGTGTCAACCTGAGCGAAGCCAAACTAAACGGGGTAAACCTGGAAGGCTCGAACTTATTAGCTGCCAATCTCAGCGGGGCTCAGTTGCGGGGCGTCAAGTTGATGGGAGCAGATTTAACCAGGGCAAATCTGGTGGGAGTTTCTTTAGTGCAGGCAAACCTCGATTGGGCTAGGCTGTGCTATGCAGACTTGAGCGAAGCCGACTTGAGCGGGGCAACATTCACGGGAACCAACTTTGAGGGTACTCAGTTAGCCGGCTCAACAATGCCCCCATCTTTGAGCAATGATGTCTACTTAACTGCAGCACCTGGTGTCGCAGCTTAGGCAACGCTAAAAATTAATCTCGCATCCGAGTGGGCGACTCTCGCATTGGTTTAACTTTTGATGCAGACATCATTACTTTTGTGAGAGTGCTGCACCGACAAGAAACTTACTGATATTTGCGAGAGTTTGTAGCATCACAATTGAGTTCACCCGATTAATTTTGCGACTCGCAAAGCAGAGGTAATGGCTCCTTCGTGCAAACCATCCCCCAAATAAGCTCCCGCATGATAAGTGTTGTTTTCGCCATTAGTCTCGATAACTTCATCTCGATATCGAAAAGACTCGACAGTGTACAGCGGCGTGTGATGTTTCTGAATGTGAATAATGTGGTTTTGGGCGATCGACTCTTCGAGTTGAAAAGCTAAACTGTACTCTCGTGGGGATGAGATGCCACAAAGCTGATTCAAGCTCGCATTATATCCCCATCCCTTGTCCGTCTCGAAAAAATCAAATTCTGATAACTTGCGGATACCGTAGCGATCGTACATTGATGTATCCGAATGCAGTACAGTGGTTGCATAATTGGCTTTCCACGCCGAAAACCGCTTCGTTTCCGCCTCCGTCGGATCGGACAACAGCCTCATAACTTGATCTGGTGGCATCGCAAAAACCACCTTATCAAACTCCTGGATTTCCCCATCAGAAAGCACAATTTTTACAGCATCCGCACTTCTAAAAATATTGGCAATCTCCACATTTAGCAGTATATCGCCCTTAAATCGCTCCAAAATCTTTTCAATGTAAGAATACACACCGCCTTTAATCCTCACCCAGTTGACCGAGGCATATTCGCGCAAAACAGGCATCGCTAATTCTGCCGGGAAATTGTCGAGCAATTCAAACGGTATCGAGTAGCTGTACATCGTCAGCAACTTCAGCCAATAATTGCGGACGCACGAGCTTTTCAAAGACTCCGAAAGCGGCACATCGTAGAAATCGTGCTGTTTAGCAAACCGCATTTTTAAAATAAATGCAGCCGAACGAGCGTAGAGACTATCCAGGCGCAAATACTCGATCAGGCGTTGGATTCCGGTGAAATTCTTTCGGATAGATACCGCCGACAAAAAGTGGGTGCCATCTTTAAAAAAAAGCGCGGAACCAATCTGCGCGGGTTCTAATTCAACGTCTAGCTCCTGCATAAAAGCCACGAAATTGTAAAACACAGTGGGAAATTCTAGCACCCCATTTTCTAATATTTCATTGCACTCCGATTGATTGGGTACAACATTTTTGTTCAGCGTCCGAATGTGTCCGCCTAAAATCGGCTGACTTTCCAACACAGTGACGTGATGCCCCTGTTTGTCGAGCCAGTAGGCTGCTGCCATACCACTGGCTCCGCCCCCAACAATTGCAATTCTCATAGTTCACTCCTAGATTGATAGAAGGAAGTTCGGCAACGGATTATGTAACGGATGTAACGGATGTCGGGAAGATGGAATATGGAAGAAGGAAAAAGGAAGAAGGAAGAAGGAATAAATTTTAGTTCGCAGGTAGAACCTGGAAAGGCATTTCACTGTTGCTCTGCCTCGTCATTTTTAAGAGGAGGCAGAGCCTCCAGAAATTCATGCCTTGGCAGAGCCAAGGAACGAGATAATGAGAGCAGAAATGATAATTTTTTAAGAGCAGGCAGAGCAAGAGTGAAATTCATTCCTTGGCTTTGCCAAGGAACGAGAGAAAGAGGAAAATAATCAATTGCTAATTTTCCTTAGCCTAAAATCGGATCGCCGGATAAACGTTGATAAAGCAGCGCCCCCGTCCAAAATGTCGGCGCAAAGCCTGGATAGCCCGAGGAGGCGTTGCAGAAATAGAAATTGTTGAGGGATGTTTCATGATTTAGTCGATCGACCCCCATGTTACGCGGCGTCAGGCTGGAACCGTAGGAATTACCGTTAGGACACCAACAGAAGCGCTCGTTAGTCGTCGGACTTCCGGTAACATGAAAGACCATGTGTTTGCGGAAATTCGGAACATAGTGTTTTTCAACAACATCTAAAATCGAGTCCAGGATCTCTTGCTTCTTCTGCCTGTAAGCTTTGCGATCGCTCTCCCAAAGCTGTTTAAAATAGCTGTAATTAGCAACAGTCAGAAATTCGACAATTTGACAATCTTCTGGGCAATCCCGCCGCGCTTCCGTCAGTAAAGTTGGCGTTGTAATTGCAAAACTCGGACGAGAAAAATCATTTTGCTCATACATTTGAGCAAAAGCTTCATTTATATCCAAGTGTTCCGAATGAAACGTATTCCACTTACCAAATCCATAGTCTCGGAGATCGATATCTTTGACAACGCAGTACACCATGTAGTTAGATGCAGAATACTCATAGTTGAGTTTCCGCCGCACTTTTTTAGAGAACAGTTCCTCTCCAATCATCTTGGCCGCTCTTTTCGGGTCGAGGTTGCAAATCACCGTGTCGCCCGTGAATTCATGGGTTTGATGCGTGGTCAAATCCATCGCTTCAACACCAGTGACAGTTCTATCTGTCACCCTAAAATTCGTGACTTCATGGTTTAGTAGAACTTGCCCCCCATTGGATTCAATGACTTTAACTAAAGAATTGATGACATCTTCAAAATGCTGCGTCGGGTAAAATGCACCTTCTTGATAGCCTCTAAACAAGGCAATCCAAGCATAGAAAGAAAGCTGATTTGGAGGCAGCAAAAAGTCCGGCCATTGCAGGGCTAATAGGGTTTGGGCGGCTTGCGGGAGTTGGAACTTGTCGAAAACGTCCTGAAGTGTACTATTGAGGTGTTGGACAGCACAGAATACGTCACCGAAATTTTTGAGCAATTCAATTGGTTTGACCGGAGGAGCGAGTTTTCTGAGTCCGTTGCCGGTTTTCTCGACTTCGTTGACGAATTGGCGAATTCTCTCGCCCGCTTCGGGAAACAGCGCGGACAATCTGCGGATCAGTTCCTCTGGTTCCGAGGGAATATCCAGCGCATACCCAGGCATTCTCATGTGGTCGTAGCCATTCGGATCGTACCGTTCAAAGGTGACATCTTGATCGAGACCGAGTTTTTTGAGAACTCGATTGACTGTATGTCCTTCGCCGCAGTCCCAAACGTAGTGGAATTGGGCATTAAAGGTGTATTTGTTGGCCATCGTAAAGGTGTGACCAAAGCCTCCGGGATGCTCGTGAGCTTCGAGGATGTGTACGGTTTTGCCGGAGTTTGCCATCAACGCTCCGAAAACCAGTGCTGATAAACCACTGCCGACGATGAGGTAATCTGTTTTCATGGTAAATTTCCTCGATCGATTGAATGGGGCGATCGTTGTCTATTTAAACTAACTATCAATTCTGAGAAAATTCTGAAGTCCAGCAACAATTTTTTGAGGGGCGCTGGTTTAAGGATGGTATTAAAGTCTGATGGCGGTTGCTGTTAAGCTTAATTAAGCTGTTGTGGATGGAACTTATAGCTGCGGAGGCGGACTGGAAAGCCCGCCTCATAAGGGCAGAAACCGGATTTCTACGTTTCTACTTAGTCTTTAGGTATAGAGTAGCCTATCTAATTAGGACTATGTTGATTTGAGCGCGATCGCTTATTTGTGCGGCACAATCACATCAAAAAAAGCATCGTCCAAATCATAACCAAACATCTGCGACATGGCCATCAACTTCGATTTACTGGGAATTCCCTGCTGATTAAACCAATCAGTCAACACAAAAATTTTATTCATCAAAAACATTTCCAAAGCTTCAGGATTGTACTGAATACCTTGGGTGCGATGGAACTGGTGCGGCACCAACATCGCCGCATAGCGCGCCAATTCTCCCGCTTTCCAATCCAGCAAAAATGGCAGCCAAGGGTAACAAGCATCCAAGCGAATAAACCACAGACGCACTTCGGGAATTTCCGAAATTTCTCGCGGATCTAACTCTTCGCGCGGATACTCAATTTCAAATTGTAGCTGTTGTTCGTTTTGGGCGATCGCTCCTTCGGCCAGCCACTTTTCAATCACAGTCCGCACCGGAGACAAATCTAAACTGTTTATGCGCTCGGCATCTATCGCTATCATAATACTCATAAAATTTCAACCTTATAGCATTAAGTTTTATCTATAATACCACTAATCACCAATCACCTATTATATCAAATCTCTTAAATCCCCTACACCAGAACTCTTGCAGACCTTCGCAAATTTTTTTGAAAAGCCTCTGCGTTAATCCCAGTTAATCTACGCTTTCCCTCTTGCATCAAAGATTTATGCAATCTTTTCTACTACTCGTTGCCCAACCATCACCCATTTTTGCCAAACTTGCTATCTTGCAAAGAATTACCAATCCCCTGGATAATTCCCCTGCCTATCAAACCAATTCCCCGCCCTATAACCTGAGTCAAAACGTAAACAACGCCAGCACCCAACAACGAAATAACCGCGCGAACTCTAGGTGCGATCGCATCTCTGGTTTCCAGCAGCAACGTCAAGGCTAACTGCCACCCAGAAAGCTGTGCTAACTCCTGATTTCTCGGAGCATAAATAGAAATTCTCTTAATTCCAGAATCGCCCCAAACAAACAGCCAAAACCTGCTTTCAAAAATAGCTTTCGGTTCCACAAAATATCTATCCCAGCTATATCTCCATGACAAATCATTCCGAAATCTCTCAATTTCTCGCGTTGAAATCAACTTGCCATCGTAAAAAATTTGCTTGATTTCTTCAATATTCGCCAAATTATTTAGTAAAGGCTGCACCACTCCGCTAGCAACTTGAATTGCCAAATTTTCTAACAAAGCTTCAGCTCGCTGCATGGCTTCCGGGCTGCCAGCAACACAAGAAATATTGTCAACTGTTAGAGGAATTTCAAATAGCAAATGTGCAAAAAAATCAACTGTCATCGGTATTTTATCAAGGATTTCTGCTGCAACTACATCAGCATCTGCCAGCAGCATCGGCACAACTTCTACCCCACTGCCTGCCAAGAGATAAGCAGCGCTTCCCCCTTGACTTTCTCCCAGTTTCAAGCTGGTTTGACTGCCATCAAAAACCCGATTTTTTTCCGTTTGCAGTGTATAGTATCTGCCAAAAAAATCTATGATTGTCGCCTGCCACAAATCCCGTAAAATAGCAGGCATTTTTTGCGACAATTGAGTTTGCTGCACTTGCGAAAAGCGCAATTCCTCCAGCAAATCCTTTAACTTCCGCAGGATGGAACTCATCAATTCACGCTTTTTGGGCGATCGCAAAATATCGATTTCCAAAGGTAAGCCAGTCAAATTCACCAACTCAAACTGCAATTTAGCGGCCACCGAGTCAAACAAGCTATTTTGCCAATTAGTTGCAACCACCAAAGATTCAGCCGAAACTTGGGAGTTCGCTAATTGTGATTGAGAATTATTTAACAAATTCTCGCCTCTAATTTCTTCTTTCTGGCTTCTGCCTTCTATCCTCTGCTTTATGCCTTCTGCCTTCTGCCTTCTGCCTTCTGCCTTCTGCCTTCTGTCTTCAAATAATAACTGACTAACAATCCAACGAGCTGCGAGCAATTCTCTGCGGCGTCCGCTGAGTACAACCCCATCTAAAATAGAGGGCAAATCTGTCGGCTCGGCCGCTTTGATCTCTTGCAAATCAGCTTGGACAACTGCCAAACTTGCATCTATTTCCCGTAGTCCAGAAAGACAAAAATAAGCCAGTATTTTTTTGTGTACTGGCGTATCAACTGTCGAATTATCTACATTTTTATCTGCAATTGCTGCGGAGTTTTCTACTGTTTGAACCACCGCTGCATTTAGTTCTATTTCCGGGTTAGTGCCCGCATCCGTCGCCCAATAAGTGCAACCAGATGCCACAGCGCGAATAGCTTCAATAGTCCGGGAAATATCTCTACCTTTAGGAGAATAGCCATTCGCGTCGGCAGCCTGTATTTGCGCCAACAGGTCTGGTGTCAGCCGCCCGCCTAGCACCAACAGTGGCAGGTTGGGGTACAAATTTTTAAGTTCGCGACAAAATTCCAGCGCCTCTATTTGACCCGATCGCAAATTTAGGGTCTCAACAGCCAAAATTACCAAATCTGCGGGCTTCTTGGCTGCTCCAGAGCTGAGCGAGCGAGCTTCTAGAACCCGCAAAGCCTCGGTTTCCGTTGAAACCTCTGCGATAACTTGCAAGTCTGGATACTGCTCGCAAGCGACTCGCAGCCCCAGCCGGAAAATGGGGTCGCCATCGATCGTCAGCAGTTGGAAATTACTCACTTGATTTTAGATTGGAGATTTTAGAGCTCGATCGCGCGAAAACCCAATTACTCGGGGATCAAATTAGCATCAGGAGGCCCAGCCGATTCCGGAATCGAGGGCGGCGCGGGTTCTGGAGCCGGAGCCGGAGGAGGAGGTTCCGGAGCCGGAGCCGGGGCCTCTTCTCTCGCGGGCGGATAGTAAGGTTCCGGCTCCGGAGCAGGCGGATTGTAAGGTTCTGGCTCCCTCGCGGGCGGATAGTAAGGTTCCGGCTCCGGAGCAGGCGGATTGTAAGGCTCGGGAGCCGGGGCCTCTTCTCTCGCAGGGGGATAGTAAGGCTCTGGTTCTGGCGCGTACTCCTCCTGTCGAGGAGCTGGCGCGTACTCCTCCTGTCGAGGAGCTGGCGCGTACTCCTCCTGTCGAGGAGCTGGCGCATACTCCTCTGCTGGAGCCGGCGCGTACTCGCGAACGGGTTCCGGCGGCGGCGCACTGTTGGCTCTAAGTTCAGCACTCCAGCGCCCGATCGCACCTGCCGCCTCTGAATACAGCGCCCTACCGTAACCGATTTGGGAAGCGGTATCGATCGCCGCTCCTAGACTGCCTTGAGATGCCAATGCCGCAGCTCGATCGAGAATCGGTCTATCTTGAGCAACTTGCAGTTCGCTCACCCACTGATAGACATTATCCTGAGCTTTCGCGTACAAAGTCCTACCGCTCTTAATTTGCGAAGCTTTTTCAATAGCAGCACTAAGTTTTCCTTGCTTCGCCAGGGCGATCGCTTCATCCAAAAAAGGCTGATCTTGAATAACTTCTATGCGTTTCGTCCACTGAGCCAAGAGAGTTTGCGCTTCTATCCTGCGGGGGCGGTTTTGAGCGATCAGGAGTAGCTGAGCCATGCCGCCTTTAAGTCCTTCAACCGTTTGCGGTTCTGCCAACTGCTTCGCCAGAGTCAGAAAAGATTGGTCTTCGATCCGCTGAATGTCCCGGCGCCAAGCAGCCACCAAAGTTTGAGCGTGAATCCGCCGCGGTTGCTTAATTCCGATGGTTTGCGCTTGCTCGATCGCGAGTCCAAACGTTCCTATCTGACCGAAACTAGCGATCGTACTCGCCACTTGCAGTCGCAGCAAATCTTGAAACTGCACCTGCAAATTTTCAATTTGAACTTGAGCTTGCTTGTACAGAGGGCGACCCGGAGCAATTTGGCTAGCAGCGCCCTGCCCTTCGAGCAAGCTAAAAATGTGTTGTGGCAGCGGAGTTGATATCGACTGGTTCCACGTCACTGCCTGAGCCCTACCCAACTGCATCAAATCTTGAGCTTCCGCAAACAGTAGCGAATCCTGTGGCACAACTGAAGCAGCCTCGATCGCCCCCGGCAGGTCTTTCGCCCCCAACCGCTTAGTAGCCATTGCCAGCAAAGTCCGGCTCCATCCCTCAATTTCCTTTTCAGCTTTAGCGCGGGCAAAAAGCTGCGAGTCTATTTTGCGAGCCAGGACTATCGCCTCAGCGAACTTTTGCGGAGTCTCGTCCTTCGCCAAATCTCTAGCCTCTTGCAAGCGCTGCCAGCCGTTTCTTTCCAAAGAAATCTGCTGGATCAGCTCGTTGTAACGCTTCTGACTCCAGAAAATATTTTCCAGCTTGAACAAAGCTTGAGCATAATCCCAAGCCTTCCTTAAATCCTCACTTTTCAAAGCTGCTAGGGCTGTATCGTAGAGTTTTTGGCCCTCCTGCCAATTTTTTTCCCAAGCAGTAACAGCCTCTTCTACCTCGGGGTAAGACGGACTGGTTTTCGGAATTTTCGCCACAATCTCTAGGGCGCCTTTCAAATCGCCCCTCTCAATTTTTGCCCTGGCAAATCCCAGAATGGCTTTCGACCATTCCCCTATCAAATGTTGACCCTGCGAGTATAGCGGATGTTCTTTCGGCCAAGCCTGCACCAGTGCCATTGCCGATTCTAGCTGTTCTAGCTTGCCCGACTTAGCAGCTTGTTGAGCGCAGTAAAGTCGCTCTCCGTCGGCCGCCAACGGCGACAGTTGCTGGCAATTGGGCGGTGGCGGCATCGTCAGCAACCAGAGAAATGCAGCGGCACCGGTTACTCCAAATCCCACCAGGAGACTCAGCCAGATAAGCTGCCACTGCCAAAAAGTTCTTTTTCCATCGGTCGGCTGGGCCGTTACGAAGGAACTCGCATCGCCTGTCGCCTCTGCACTGAACTGTGCCGTCGGTTTAGGGGATGGGTTGTATTGCGGTGGTGTGTGGAATTGGTCAGATTGTCGTCTCGCCATTACTTCAGCCTGTCCTGTAATGCGCACTCTTCACGTGACACTCCCACATCAAATCATAGATTGTGATGTGGGCTTCTGACTCCTGTTAAGGAGATCGAGAACTTCCTTCAAGGTACTGGCAATCTTTCCCTCTACGGCGTTTTATAGTGAGGTTCGTGTCCAGCCCCACTGGTTGCTTCCGAGTTTTTTAGGCTCTCGAGGCACGTAAATCATACCAGTTATCACACAGTTATTCACAGATCCCGGGGCCGTTTAGCAGAAAAAGCAGTATAAAGCCCCGTCAGTCGATCAATTTTAGATTTTAGATTTTAGATTTTAGATTTTAGATTTGACTCCACAGATGAATTGGGGGAGGGATTAAACTAAGGTCTAATATTAAATCCGGGTCAGAAATTACCTTATCAGACTCAGCGGTTGAAACCGCAACTACACTAACTTTCGTCTCATCCAAGCCGATTAAAAATAAAGGGGTACTACAGCCGGATTTAGTCTACACTTTTACGTGTAGCGGGTAGAAATGATTTTTTGGGTTTAGTCGTAAATTTTATTCCAGATCGCCAAACTTGTCGATCAAGTTTCATTTTTCTGTTTTCATTTTTTTTCTACTGTTGTGCCGAATTCCGGCAGGCGATGGCAAAAAAACAGATCGAACCCAGCAAAATACTTAAATCATTTTATACGACCGACAGGTCGATCACAAATATCCGTTTTGCTTCCAACAGCAGCTGCTTTATCGGTTACGAAGCCTTTGGCGTATCGCTGACACTCGCTGCTTGCGTGGCGGACTCTGCCGATCGGTATCCGTAGAAATCTATCCGGTAGTCTACAATTTTGACACCAGTTTGCTCTTGGATTAGCTCGATCAAGTCGAGCGGCAATTCCACATGAACGTCTAGAATCTGAGCCGTATCAAGACAATTGACGTGAGAGTGAGAGTCGCTGACATTGCCGTACAAGCGTCCCTCTGAGCGTTCTATGCACTCAATAATCCCTTCTCTCGACAGAGCTTCTAGATTTTGATAAACCGAAGTATGACCGATCGAATGCGCTTGTTTGTTGAGGCGATCGTAAATTTCGCGAGCCGAGAGGTGTTCTTTTGCCTCCCACAAAAGTTCTAGAATAAATCGACGCTGGCGGCTCAAGCGCATTCCCATCGCCTGACAGCGGTTTAAAGCATCTTCTAATGAACGAATTGGTTTCACAGCTACCGCCTTATAAAGCCTGCTCGATTTTTAATTCTGGTACAACATTGCACGCCTACATATCCACTAATTCTAACGCAGGCTTGCCCAACAGTAGAAGGTAGAGGGCAAAAATCTCGACTGAGTAAATTTTTTCGAGTTGCTGCTCAACTCTATCTTCTACTGCCACACATCCTAGTTCGAGGATTTGATGGCGTTAACCAGTAACTTGGCGATTTCCGAGAGTTGCTTTTTGTTGAAAGTTTTGAGCAAAAGCTTGACTACCGCCTTCGGTTCGGCGGGAAGTGCTACTTGCTTCGACGCGGAGGCTGGGGCGGCTGGGGCGGCTGGGGCGCTTGCCTCTGCTGGTTTTGGGCTTGCTGCCAAAAGTAGCAAATTTTTACTCGGAACGATCGTCTTGACTTTCCCCACTTGTACTAAATCGCCAGCTTCCTTGAGTTCTTTGATAATCAGGGGAGCTAAGACTTTATAAGAGTTTTTGGGATTAACGATCGCTGCTCTAGCTGTTTTTACTAAATTTTGCCAAGTCTCAATTTTACCTCCCAACTTATAGAGGCGAACGCACACAGCCGTCAACTCAGAGCGACTAGCAGCCGATTCTTTCTGCTTGAACACCTGCAACATTTCTTTGAGTAAAGTCATCACTTCAACAGCAAAATTCGCCGGTACCCCGCCCGCTGTTGGAGCGGCGGGCGTACCAGACCCAGCAGCAGCCTGCACTTTACCCGACGCCAATTTATTGAGGTGAGTTTCCAGTTGAGCAAAAACAGGCATCACCTGCTGCACGAGTTTTTCTCCCTCTTCATTCCTCAAGCCGAAAGGCCCCTCCAGTCGCCCCAGCAAGTCCTTAAGCGTATCAACTCCCTTTAAAAATAGGGATTCTGCCGTTTGGTCAACCTGCTTGACGGGCCCGTCCTTGAGCACCTTAAAACAATCTTCCAAGCGGTGAGCGGTTGTTTTAATACTATCTAAGCCGAGCATAGCCGCCCCTCCTTTCACGGAATGAGCGGCTCGAAACATCTCTTGGACGCTTTCGGGGTCTTTCATCGTGGACTTTAAATCCACTAAACCATTTTCTAGAGTATCGAGGTGCTCCTTAGCCTCCTCTATAAACAAACGCATAATTCGGTCTTGCTGATCTGACACGACAGTCCTCCTAACAATCTCAGCACCCTCCAGAAAGCACCCTCTTCGCGGGAGAAAACGCGACTCCTGGCTAAAGTCGGAAGCTCCCATGCAAAACATTCTAGCCTGCCTCAGCTAGCAGACTCAAAATACTGGTGTCAGGGCAATCTTAGATTTAAAACTGGTGCGGTGGAGATTGAGCCTAGAGTTCTGAGGGAGTATCTGGAGCGACTTCAATACCCATTCCTTGTTTCATCATCTGCTGAGCCGTAATCAAGTCGCTTAACTCCTTGACTTCGACGCCGATGTCTTGGCAAGCCTTCTTCAGTTCCCGCTCGAAGGTGTTGAGGTCGCCTCCGTAGCCGCAAAGCTTCGCGGCTGTGGCGATTCCTTGTTGGGCGTTAGCTTTGGCGCAGTCGATCAATTCAATGCCTTTGAGGGGTTGGGAGGATGCCATAATTTCAAGCCACAATTTATATTTTCTCCCACTGTACCTAGAAGGTTGAGGTCGATCGATCTATCGAAAGGCATGAAAAATCCTGCCTGTGCTGAGTGTTGCCAATTCATAGGTATTTGTATGGGATTTCCGGGCTAGATAGCAGTAGTTGGGATTTTCTAACCCCCATATTCCCCGCAGAAACCACGTTTTTGCGTAAGTTCTCATGTTTGTTGACAAAACGAAGTCATAACGAGTATGATTTAGATAGTAAAAAAGAGAGTCACTATGAGGATAGAAGAAATTCCCCTCAACCAGATTCGCCGCCCCCTGCCGCGAGTCAATGACCAAACCAAAGTCGCCGCCCTCATGGAATCCATCCGCGAGGTAGGTTTAAACGAACCCATCGATGTGCTAGAAGTAGATGGTCAGTATTACGGATTTTCCGGCTGCCACCGCTACGAAGCTTGCCAGCGTCTCGGTTTAGAAACTATCCGCTGTAAAATACGCCGAGCTCCCCGTGCGGTGTTGCAGATGCACCTAGCCTGAGCCTCTCAACAGAAATTCATGACAGCCAAATATTCCCTCGCCCAAACCTTTCTAAGAAGTTCGATCGACAATCACTAATAACAAGCTAAAAACCTATGACTACCAACAATCACAAACAACATCTTTACCCCACCCGCATCGATATGTCAGCCGCCACCCGCTCTCAAGTAGTCGGGCTGCTCAACGCCACACTAGCAACGACTCTGGACTTAAAAACTCAAGTCAAGCAAGCTCACTGGAATGTCAAAGGCATGGACTTCTACCAGTTGCACTTGCTATTTGACGAAATGGCAACAGAACTCGAAGAATACATCGATTTGGTTGCCGAACGGGTCACAGCTTTGGGCGGTTTGGCTGTAGGAACAGCCCGCACAGCCGCAGCAGATTCGATTTTGCCAGAATTTCCTTTCGACATTTTAGACGGCAAAGAATACGTGACGGCTTTGGCCGATCGCTACGCACCCTACGCCCAACACCTGCGAGTTGCCATCGACAAAACAGACGAACTCGGCGACGCCGACACAGCGGATCTCTACACTGAAATTTCGCGGACAATTGACAAGCGTTTGTGGTTCCTAGAAGCGCATTTGCAAGGTTCTGCGACAACTGCAACAGCCACCGCCCGCGAAAAAGTAGCCGTCAAATAGCAAGCTTTCAATAATTGAACTTGCATCGGCATAAATTGCGAAACTCTTGTGGGGCGGGCCCAACAGCCCGCCCCAAAAATGTATTTCGTTAAGGCTCGTGACAGTTTACGATCGAGAATATGTCCATTTATTAATTTGGATGAGTTTTTCGTGACTGCCAATATTCCAGATTATGCTCCTCAACTGCAACGCCTGATGGAACAGGCGGGGCTTTCGAGCGATCGAGAACTCAGCCAAAAAGCAGGAGTTTCCGAGATCCAGCTAAGTCGCCTGCGTCGCGGTTTAGCTTTGCAAACCCGAGCCGACATCTTGCTCAAAATTAGTCAAGCTTTGCAAATTTCCTTACCCGAACTACTGGCAACCTTGACGCCAGACTATGTAGAGTTAGAACAGGCACCACCGACAGCCGTAGAACAAGAATATCAGCGCCTGCAAGCTTCGATCGAACAGCAGCGAGAATCTTTGATGCAGGAATTCCAGCTATCTAGCGTGCAAATTTTAGAATCTTGGATGTTGCAGTGGCCAACTGCTGCGAGCAAAGCTCAGGAAAATCACAACTTGCGGGCTCAGAAACTACTGCCCTTGCTGCGGCCAGTCGAGCAGTTATTAGAGCATTGGGGAGTGGAGTCGATCGCCCCAGTCGGAGCCCAGATTCCCTACAACCCCCAACAGCACCAGCTCATGGAAGGAACAGCCGAGCCCGGAGAACCCGTCAAAGTCCGCTACACAGGCTACAGACAAGGCGACAAACTGCTCTACCGCGCCAAAGTTAGCCGAGTTTGATTAATACCAGAAGGCATTCAGCAGAACAAAGATTGTCCCTCTCTCACAATTCACTCCCGGCGAAGCGCTGCGACTGCGATCGGCGTTAGGCTCCGCGACGAGCACCATCTTTTGCACTCATAACTATTCTCCCGCTCTCAGGCTCTGGCGCTTTCCCCCCCTGTTATTTGGATCGGAGTCCATCTCGCAGCTATACTAGCCTAGTCTGGCTAGAAATTCTGACATTCCCACCGCAAAATATGAGTCCTGTAGTTAAAATTATTCAGCCCTCTGGCATTTTAGACGGCACCAAGGCAAGTCAATTCCGCCAAGAGATTAGCGACCTAGTGGAAGCGGGAGCCGATGTGGTATTGATAGACTTCACTGATGTGACATTTATGGATAGTTCTGGTTTAGGCGCTTTAGTTTTGGCGCTCAAAACAGTCCGGGCCGCTGGGAGTCAATTAGTTGTCTGTTCTATCAACGAGCAAATCCGCATCTTATTTGAACTCACCAGCATGGATCGAGTTTTCGAGATATTTCAGACCCGCGATGCTTTTAATAGCAAAATTCTCTCAACTAACTAAATCTTTGGGCTGCTGCCTTCTTGCTATTTGGTCAAAGATGCACTGCAAGAAGTCAGCTAGCCAAAGTTTACCTTGAGTAAAGACCAATCATCATCAAAAACTGCTTTAGCGTTCAACTTTTGAATGTAGTTCAAAACCAGCTCTAACTGGTCGGCACTTGCACCGTTGTAAGCTGCTAACAGGTCGATGAAAGGGTCAAGCCCCCAGATATTGCCGTCAGGTTGGTGGATCTCGTATACCCCGTCGCTAAAGATGTAGAGAGTGCTCAAATCCTCGACATCGCAGCAATTATCGACATAGGGGGCGTCGGGGAACATCCCGACCGGCATTCCGGGGGTTTTTAATCGCTGGATTTTAGCCGTGCTCGCAGGCGACTGGGAAATCAACACGGCCGGTGGATGGCCGGCGCTAGCATAAACTAGCTGGCGAGAAATACGGTTGTAAACGCCATACCAGATGGTGAAATACTTGTCATTTTGGTAGCTCATCTGGAAGGTGGTGTTCAGGGCGCGTAAAACGTCGCTAGGTTTGTAGTAGTCTATGTTGGGGAGCGTGCGCGATCGCAGCAAATTCAGCACTGCCACAGAAGGCAGGGCCGCCCGCAAACCGTGACCGGCTACGTCGAGTAAGTAAATCGCCAAATAATCGGCATCTAGCCAGTTGTAGTCGAAACAATCTCCCCCCAACTGCCGGGAGGGAATGAATTTTGCTTCGATGCTGAAAGGTTCCGTCATCGGATCTGGCAGCAGCGACTGCACGTACTCGGCAGCCTCGGCTAACTCTGCTTCCAGACTTTGCTTGGCTATTTTCAAATCTCGGCTGAGTTGGTGCAGCCTCAATCCCGCGCGTACTCTAGCCTGTAATTCGTTGAGTTCGATCGGCTTTGAGATAAAATCGTCGGCACCGGCGTCGAGTCCTTTGACTCGATCGGCGATCGAACCCAAAGAAGTCAACAAAAAGAATTGTGTAGTTGACAGATCCGGATCTGCCTTGACTCGACGGCAGACATCGATGCCGGTCAAGCGCGGCATGATCCAATCGCAAATTATCAGGGCCGGACGCAATTTTTGCGCCTGGGCTACACCGTCTTCGCCATTGCTTGCTACTGTTACTTCGTAACCCTGTTTTTTCAGGGTTCTTCTCAGCAGTTCTTGAACAGCCGTATCATCGTCAATAACCAGAATTTGAAACATGGGCACTTAGGTACTACAAGTTTTTCAAGG
This sequence comes from Microcoleus sp. B3-D7, assembly GCF_036705305.1. Classification (NCBI taxonomy): domain Bacteria; kingdom Bacillati; phylum Cyanobacteriota; class Cyanophyceae; order Oscillatoriales; family Microcoleaceae; genus Microcoleus; species Microcoleus sp. B3-D7. Next base: position 17,973 of record NZ_JAUBUE010000031.1, read on the forward strand.
TCTGGGGGTCATTTAAAATATATCCTGTCAGCGCCCTTGTCTGAGATTGAGTATAGTTTATTGGCATCGCTTTCGAGGTAATTGCTTTTGACAGCGGGTCGTTGAGTTCAATTTACGTTAAAATTTGATAGAAATTTGGCGCGATCGAACTTCACTCAGTTTATACTCAGAATATAAAATTTTATAGACTTTTATTTGCCACAGGCGCTGGTTGACATGGAAGTGCTATTTATGGTAAAGTGACTCACCGATTATTCGATTAGACATTGATCCACGGCCCACCAGAGCTAGTATCCTCAAACTACCATTCAATTTTGCCGCCGTTATACTTTGTCTCGTTGTATTTTATCTGGTTGTATTTTGTCTCGTTGTATTTTGCCCACCGGCGGATGAAGAACTTGTGTGGTGAGCGTGATTGAATTAAAGGGTTCCGAAAAGTTGCCGATGCTAAAAAAAGCGGATCTTCAAGTCAATACAGGTCTGAATGGATTAAGCTGGGTTTTGTCGTGGTTTGCACAATTGTACGACTCGCGAATTCCTACAAGTGTGTGGATAAGGTGTCAGTTGGCTTTGGCTGAGGGCTTTACGAATGCGGTGCGTCACGCGCACAAGGGCAAACCAGCGGATTTGCCTGTTGACATTCAGGTGGCTGTGTTCGCTGAATCTTTAGAGATTAAAATTTGGGACTCGGGCGATCCGTTTGATTTAGAGAAAAAAATCAAAGATATTTCGGAAAAAGTCGATATTCACTCTCCGGGCGGGCGGGGTCTAAAATTGATTAAAGACATCGCAGACAGTATTAGTTATGTGAGAACGGCTGATGGACGGAACTGTTTGTCGATCGTCAAAAATTATTCCCCCTGTATCGACGATCGAAAATAACACTAATATTTTTAGCGGGTAAGGGTTGAGGGTAGCCCTCCACCTTCCTTAAGAACCGTGTGTGACTGTTAAGCTGCGTAGCAGTTGATTATAGTTTGATTTGACTGCTTCCCTAGATACTGGCAATTCCCATAGCATCGGTATTTCCGGTTCTTCCGTATTTAGTGTGCTAAAACATTATGGCACTGCCGTCCGAAGCAGATTAACTCGCAAATGAGGTAATCTCGGTGAGAGTCCCTATTGGCATAGATTTTCTCCAACGCTTCACAGGCGGGGATGAGGCAGAAGTCTAATTTTTTATTTTAGCAAATTAGTTGGCTTCTAATCTGGGTAAGATTAACGAGAGAGCGGATTAGCTGGAGAACCAATGCGAAAAAGGATCGTAAAAACATTATCATTCAATAATAAACGATTCCCAAAAACATCATCACCATAATCATATTGCTTATTTTGCCAATTGAGGGATAGGGTGGGACTGTTATACTTATTTTCCAGTTGCCAACTTACACTAGCACCGTAGAGAGAGCGAGAGGAGTTTTTATCGATGGGTGCGATATAACCAGACAGAGTGAGAGTGCTTAGAGGACGGATTGTTAACTCAGCGAGTAAGCGATCGTCGTAGGAATTGGGTAGGATATCACCAAAATAGTTGGTCAAACCCAGAGAAAAAATTCCCCAATTCAGGCGAGCGCTAAGGGCTACTTCACTAGCGGGTGAAAGACTAACTACATCACCAATTCTTGTTTCTCGATCGAGAGCATAATTGAAGCCAGTTGATAAGGTTAAATTTGCCCGCCTACTGAAGCGAAATGTTTTAGCCACACTCCCCCAAAGTTGGCTGTAATAATCGCGATCGGGGTTGAGATAACCAATCGCACCGCCGCGAAAACTCCAATTGTTTAGCGTGTTTCTCGTGTAATCAGCACCGAGGTAGAGTTTGGGCTTTTCTGAAGCAATCACACCCGTATAGTATCGCAGGATATCTTCACCTCCCGTCCAGTTTCCGGTAAAGCTGAGATGAGGATAGTAAGAGCTTTTTTCCCGATAGATACTTTCTCTAACAAAGTTGACTTCTTGCTGTAAAAAACCTAAATAAACTTGGGCATAAAAATTCTGCAAATTTGCCGTAGAATACTGATTTTGGTTAACCGCAGAGAATAACTGTACATTGGTATTTGCTCCACCTTCTGCACCAGCATCGACAAGGGTGACTTGTGGCCCTGTTGGATCGTAAAAGATTCGACCATCTTCAAGAGCGCGATCGATCACGGGAGAAAGACCGAGCCAAAGGCTGTTATAATTCGCTCTAGGAACTTGACTTAAGCTGGTGACATTAGGCGTTAAACTTTCGGCGCGTCCGAGTCCGGCGGAATATATCGTAAAACTACTGCTGGGTAAACGAGTATTATTAGCTGCTAAAAATAAGTTGCGGTTGATATTAGTATTAACTGGATTTGTACTGCCTTCTAGGTCAGGAATGACATCTGGTAAAAATTGCGCCCCCGCTTGAATTGCTGTATTGAGCCAGCGATTTTCATCATCAACAAAGAGACTAAATCCTCGAATCGTCCGTCCTAAAACTGCTTCTCGATCATTTGCCTTAACAACTTGACGAACTCGGGAAAAAGTACCTGCAATCGTATAGTCAATTTCTTCTTTTCTATCAACTTTTGTTTTTCGGGATTGGCTGTTTCCCGGATAAGCACCCGAATTGGGAAAATAAAAATCGACGCCAATCGGTTGACTGCTGGTTCCGCCTTGAAAGCCTGGAAGCTGCATAAAAGCCAAAGTTTCGGGTTTGAGAACCTCCCCAACCTGAGACGTTTGAAAGACGCGGGTAGGTACGAAAAACTCTGGATCTATACTATTGCGATCGATAACTAAACCTGGGGTATAAGTACATTGTTGGTCACTGGGAGTATTGGGAAAAATACAAGCCGCCGTTAAACTCATTTGAATTTCTAACCCCGTCATGGTTTGGGGTGCGGTAGTTGTGGTTGTAATTGTTCGTTCTAGGGGAACAGTCCGCAGTTGCAAATAAGTGCCTTTTTGGTCTACTCTATAAATATTATTTCGGCTTAAGCTTTCAATAACTCGACTGTTAAGTTTGAGAGTGCCATTGAAAAAAATATCGCTGTCTGTGGTTTCAGCAAAAGTCTTGAAACCACTAAACTCCCATTCAGTTAGATGGCTGATGGGAATGTCATTGAGAGGTAAATTGGTCGTGAATGGGCTGATTTTTTCGTCTGGAGCGATGCGAGGTGGAATAATGTAATCGGGGTCCGTAGATGGCGCAGAAGGTTGGGGCAATCCGTTAGGATTATTAGTTGATGGGGGTTTTGTGGGTTCAGGTTCAGAGGCTAAATTTGGGGATGAGGGTTCCAAGTCTGTAGCATAAGTAGACCAGTTTGGTGTTTCTGATAATGGGCTGGCTTCTGGAAGGTCGGAAACACTTGGAACGCTTCGAGGTGGAATAATGTAATCGGGGTCAGTAGATGGCGCAGAAGGTTGGGGCAATCCGTTAGGAGTATTAGTTGATGGGGGTTTTGTGGGTTCAGGTTCAGGGGCTACATTTGGGGATGAGGGTTCCTGGTTTGTAGCAGAAGTAGACCAGTTTGGTGTTTCTGATAAAGGGCTGGTTTCTGGAAGGTCGGAAACAATAGGAGCAATTCGAGGTGGAATAATGTAATCGGGGTCAGTAGATGGCGCAGAAGGTTGGGGCAATCCGGTAGGATTATTAGTTGATTGGGGTTCTGTGGGTTCAGGTTCAGAGGCTAAATTTGGGGAGGATGGTTCCAGGTTTGTAGCATAAGTAGACCTGTTGGTTGTTTCTGATAAAGGGCTGGTTTCTGGAAGGTCGGAAACACTCACAGCAGAGGAATCCAGTTGATTGGATGTGTCGAGTAAATTGGAGCGAGTTTCTGCTATAGCTGGGGTTGAGTAAGCGATGCTAAGAAGAGTCAAACCGACGAGAATACTACCATTGTATGCTGTTGAAAGGAGCGCAGTAGGGTTAGCGATAAATTTTAGGAAGTTAATTATCATTAGAAGCGCGCGAATTAGGCATTAAATATATCAGTTAATACACTAATTCTACCCTGATATCCTGATAAGTTTATAAATATTAAATCTCGTGCTTTAATATTGTTATATATAGCCCGTCTAAATCATTGGTACAAATATGTAGGGGTAGTGCCAAGAGTGCCTACCCCCAGGGCTCGGAGCAACCACGGGGGGTTTGCCTCTTCTACAAGAATTACACAATTTATTTAGGCTTGCTATAGATGCAATAAAAAAATATTTATTGGGATGAATATTTTGAATATTTAATCATTAAAAAGTTAAAATCAAGGGTGCGCTAACGGAAGTTAACGCACCTGATAATTTCAGAATTGAGACTATTAGACAGGCGCTATCGCGCTAAAATCAGCCGCCCCAATCAAGGCGGAATTCGTGTTAACTAAAGAAGCGAGGGTGACTCCGGTTGATGCAATTTTTATTAAGGTGGAAGTGCCACTTTGGGCAATCTGTAAAGCGCCGAAAGTTAAACCTCCATCTAATCGGATTCTGTCTACGCCATCTTGGAAATTGTAGATGGAATCCAGACCCATTCCCGATGCCAGAACAAAGGTATCAATCCCTGCATTACCATAAAGCTGATCGTTCCCTGCACCGCCATTGAGGAGATCGTCACCATCACCCCCATAGAGGATGTCATTACCCACTTCACCAAGGAGTTGGTCGTTACCGGCATCACCGTAAAGACGATCGCTGCCATTACCCCCCAACAGCAAATCGTTATCATTGCCACCATAGACAACATCGTCGCCGTCGCCACCATTGATGGTATCGTTTCCGGCGTTACCGTAGAGGCGATCGCTACCTGGTAAACCATTGATTTGGTCGGCACTGGCAGTACCTGTACCCTGGAAAAGATCGTTATTGGGTGTAAGGTTGACAAACTCGTCGATGTCGTTAATATTGACCACTAAGGGCTTATCGTAAGTCAGTCCTCCAGCATCAGTTGTGCGAACGCGGATACTGTAACTGGGCTTAGTTTCAAAGTCGGGGGAAGCGTTGATTCGCAGTTGGTTGCTGACAATGGAGAATGCACTATTATTGGTATCTCCCGTGCCAGCCACTAAACTGTAAGTAAAGGTATTGCCTGTGTCGGGGTCGGTGCTGGTGAAGGTACCGACTGCGCTGTTAGCGGCAACATTTTCATTAATAGTGGTGTTGCTGAGAGTAAGGTCGGTTGGTGTTTCATTGACATTGTTAATATTGACTACCAATGGCTTATCGTAAGTCAGTCCCCCTTGATCGGTAGTGCGAAGGCGGATGTTGTAAGTGGACTGGGCTTCAAAGTCGGGGGAAGCGTTAATTCGCAGTTGGTTGCTGACAATGGAGAATGCACTATTATTGGTATCTCCCGTGCCAGCCACTAAACTATAAGTAAAGGTATTGCCTGTGTCGGGGTCGGTGCTGGTGAAGGTACCGACTGTGCTGTTAGCGGCAACATTTTCATTAATACTGGTGTTGCTGAGATTGATATCGGTGGGTGTTTCATTGACATTGTTAATGTTGACCACCAACGGCTTATCGTAACTGAGCCCTCCTTGATCGGTAGTGCGAAGGCGGATGTTGTAAGTGGACTGGGCTTCAAAGTTGGGGGAAGCGTTGATTTGCAGTTGGTTGCTGACAATGGAGAAAGCACTATTATTGGTATCTCCCGTGCCAGCCACTAAACTATAAGTAAAGGTATTGCCTGTGTCGGGGTCGGTGCTGGTGAAGGTACCGACTGTGCTGTTAGCGGCAACATTTTCATTAATGCTAGTATTGCTGAGATTGATATCGGTAGGAGCTTGGTTGACGTTGCCACCGCTTAGAACATTGGTAGCCCGTAACGAGATGGTAGAGAATGCAGGAATAGTAACTGTGTAATCAACATAAAGGTTGTCACCGCTTAAGGAAGCATTGGTGCGTGTGACACCGGGTGCGTTAGGAATGAAGTAGTGGGTGATGGTTGGATCCCAAACTTCAGGTTCAACTGCATCATCGGTGATTACCCAGTCATCACTACCATTCAAGATAGTATCACCACTGCTTGTTCCTTTAATGAAGGTAGCACTATCAGAACCAAGATTCCCCCCCCATTTAATAGAAACTGTAATCGCATTCCCAGTCGGGTTTGCCAAAGAGTAAACACCTTCCAGGGCGGGTTCGACTTGATTGGCATTATATTGAGCAGTAACATTCAATCCAGACAGTGTTTGTGATGCGGTAGTAAAAGTCTGCCCTGAATTTGTTCCACTGCCAGGAGAAAAAGACTGTTGATTGACAAAGAATTGGAAGAACCCGTCATAGGAATCAGATTGGGCATAGGGATTAGATGGGGTACCGAGTGAAGCTTCCCAGATGATCCCACCATTGTCGTCGTAGTTCCAAGTTGCTCCTGCTCCTGTCAGATTTCCCAGAATTACGGGATAATTTTCAAGGGTTGCTGGCTCAAAAGCTAAGGTAGCAACTGCTTTTGCTGTTGTTACTTCCAGCTCCCAGTTTCCCCCTTTTGCAGCACTCCCCGTCAGAGACTTGGAAGCGGCAATTTCCGACCCCGTGAGAGCGTGTAACTTAGTAATAAATTCTTCTCCTGCATCCCCTGCTGCCACATTACAACCATAGAGCAGCACATTAGCAACATCCCACTGTTGCAGTTGAGGGGCGTAGTGGATTAGGTTATCTAAACTTAGTTGGCTATTTCCCAGATACAAGCAACCCGGGGAACCGTGAGAAATAATATGAACGGCATCAATATTCTGACGCTGTTGTAAAACCAGGCTAATTTGTTCAATGCCATCAGCCGTCCCATCTAGGACAAAGACTTCAGTAGTGGGAATGACACCCTCAATGAGTAGCTCGGCGTTTTCTACTCCAGCATCGATAAAAACAATTGTGGTGGCTGGATTGATAGTTTTTGAAGTATTTAGCAGGGGTTTCATCTGGGGAATGTCCTTGTTATTAATCAGAAGGTATTGCGGATAAAAAAACCCTCTTAATGAGGATCTTTCCTGACTTCCTGTGGCGAGAGTCGCTGAGATCCTCATAACCATCTTTGAGAGGGGAAAAAATTGATTGAATTACTGGGTCAGCTTGCTAGCTAACAACTCTCAACAGTTCTAGGGAGCACTAACCAAAGGAGCGCCGCTAGTAGTACCTAGTTGGATGGTGTATCCTGCTGTGAAGGTATTGCTTTGCGGGGTAGCGCGAGCGCTGTCTTCTATTGTGTTGAGGCTAAAGCCCGCCGGGTCGCCAAGAGCGTTGAGACTCAGTGTACCCGCAGTACCAATGGCAAAGGCTGAGTTCTGTAAACCATTTGCATTGCCGCCATCGTAGTTGAAAGAATGAGCGGCAGCATTTTCTTTACCCACAGCAGCAGATACAGCCACACCTGTAACTTTATCGGCGTTAACGGTGAAAGCCGCAGAACCTGCCACACCACCTTCACCGGCACGGGCTACGGTAGCGAAACCAAAAGCATTGAGAATAACGAGACCAGTAACGAAAGCAATACGACGAATCATAATTTTTCAACTCCAGGGTTGGTTTTTTTTCTTCTATTAGTTAGACGTTTCCCGAAGGTGATTTGTGAATTTTTCAGTCTTTAGATAGATGGCATCTCTATCTTTTGGAGGATGCGCGTTTCGATGGAGGATTTGACCAATTCCTGCTACGCAGTCCATCTCTTCCTGAAAATCTAGATAGACGAAACGGGATGCCGAATTTTTCCATGCCAAATTCCGCCTAGCGCCATATCGCGCCCGGCGCCAGTCATAGAGAAAGCGGGAATATAGGGGATTGCTGCGATCGCGGCAGCATGAAGGCCACCTGCACGCCAATAGCTTTTGGCTTTCCCAAGACTCAGAAAGCAATCCGCTGTAAAAACTGATTTAAAGCGATTTTCTGCCTGCCTATTTTTCAGATGGAACAAAGCCAGCCCCCACTGTCTGCCCACATCCTCCTGTACAGTAGAAAAGGCGATACAGAAGACGCACCGTTGCGCGATATGCCTCCGGCACCCTGGCGCGATCGCATTTCTGGCGATCGAACCTCGGTCAAGTATGGGTTTTCTCTGTTGAGAAACTGCGAATACAGCGGATTGCAGTCGCTGATGGTAGAACAGCCCTGTGCGGGCAGCATTAATGATGCCTCCACACCAAGAGCTTTTTGGCTTTCCCCAGACGAGGAAAGCAATCGGCTGTAGGCGTTAGGCGCGATCGCTTTTTCGCTGTCATCCCCGAGACTATTTGCCAAAATCCGTAGGGGCGAATAATCGTTCGCGCCTCGATGCCAAACACACACTGCCGCTTCTTGAACTTCCCCAGCGGCAACAATTTCTCTTTCTCCTATGTCCCCATCAGATTGAGCATTCACTAAAACCGGCTCTTGAACTTCCCCACCGGCAACAACTTCTCTTTCTTCAATCTCCTCTGTAACAGGTTTTTTTTCAACAATATTCTTAGATTTTTTCCCTTTAGCAGACTGAGGAGGAACCCTCAACTGAGGATTAGACAAATCAGAGTCAGTCCCATCTTCCCCGAAATTTTCATTGAACCGCTGACGCAAAATTGCCCGCGCCTGGGAAATCCGCTTGCGGACGTTATCGTAGCAAATATTAAGCTGTTCAGCAATATCTGGATAAGATAGCCCGGATTCAAAATGGAGAATAAAAGTCTCGCGCAATCTATCTGGCAACTCATCTATTGCGGTGCGAAAAAATAATTCGAGTTCGCGCTGCATTGCAGCGCGAACTGGTGTTTCTTCTTGGCTAATTAATTCGGTTTGGCTTCCTATAGCAATGGTTTCTACACTGTCAACTCCTACTGCACTTCTGTTGCGATCTCGATGGATATCGGCGCAGAGGTTATAGGTCAGTTTGGTTAACCAAGCCTTAAAGTTTTTGATATCATCCGTACAATCTCTTACTTTCTCCCAAGCTTTGAGCATCGCCAGACTCAAGGCATCTTCAGCATCGGTTGGGTTGCCCATCCACTTGCGACAGCAACGGTAAAGATAATCTTGATGCTGCTGCCATAATTTCCAAAAACCTGAATCTATATCTTGAGTCGATGAGGAAGGGATTAATGCAGAACTACAATTTGACATCTCTGGAGCCTGAAACTCAAAGTGGACAAACAACTTGCAATTAATTTAGGCAGTAATTTACCTAGCTTCAGATGCACCTATCACTATGTTAACTCACCACTCAGGCTCCAGTCAGTCGGAAAAGTCGGATCTTTAAAGTCGGAAAAGTAGGATCATCGCCGCTATGAGTGCATAGCTCAGACATCCCTTTAACAATTTAAGCTCACCCGCTAGCTAAAACGCCACTATATTAATACTGAATTCAGTCTGATATATAGGCTAAGGGGAGCGTTTTTTTTATATACTGTCTATCATCCCAACCCAGCTCAGGGGTGGGCTTTGTGGGACGGTAGCTGTAACTTTATGCTATGTGTCTGAATCACCAGCCCCCAGATTTATCCGTGGGAGCAATTTCACAATCTCAAATCTCAAATCTCAAACGCGGGACAGAGGATTAAGCCACAGCAGAATTGTCCGTTTTAATTCATTTAATTCTCGATACACTTCTTGTTTTACCCATTGCCCGATCGCGTCGAATGGCGTAAAAATTTGACCCACAGGCCAGCTAACATCTTGACCCAAGGGCGTTTGATGGTTGCCAGTCAGAGTCTGAACTGTAATCATGTCGGGAAATCGTGCTTTTAGCAGTTTGGTCAACAGCAGGGTTTGGTCGATGTTGTCGCCGTTAAATTTAACTAAAAGATTGCGCCGGATTTGATAGCTATCTTGGACAAGGCGATTAGTCTCTTGCGGGGAAGGGGTAAACTCGACGTTAAAGACGGGGGAAATTTGCTCGACGATCGGGATTGCTTCGGATGCCGCATAATTGTTGAAAGAAATCAGAATATTGCCTGCCCTTTCTACGTCAAATACAGAACCGATCAGCAAGTGCAGTTTGCATCCCATGCTGTGTCCCATACCGTAAATGGGGAGATAGGAAGATTTGAGCAATTTAGTGGCGCGCAGACGATCGAGGGCATTTTCAAATTTGTTGAGAACATCGCGGGCGATCGCAATATGATCCAAAGTATTGACAAACGGCGTTGCTACTACAACATATCCTTGGTTCCCCAAAGCTTCTAACAGCCAGCGATAGGTGAGTTGCGGTGCTGTCGCCACAAATGCACCGCCGAGAAAATGTACGATCGCCATCGGTCTTGAGGGAATTAATACCCAATTGCCAGAAATTTCTTGCCAGTCCATCATAAATTCAATCTAATTCCAAATAAAAAGGCGATCGTTCTCTGAAGGTAAAAGGCAGAATGTTTTATAAAATTTTCCTTTTATTTTCTTCCTCAAAAAGGGGTTTGCTACCCATTTTTTAATGGCCAAAACTTTCCTTTTTACTTATACATTATTTATTCTAACTGTTGTGGGGTCAAATAGCACGGCTGGCGATCGCTGCTATTTTCGCCCTGTATAGGGTTGAAGCTGGCGGCCGAATAAATCAACGCTGACATCCACGACTTTCAAAAATTTTTATATTGTCCCCCACCGCACGACCCCAAGCCACTGTAGCCGGTAGTGCGGGTAATTGACCCGACAGAATATTAACAGTCAAATACGGCTCAAAACGCCAATATCAGGTATTAACCCGCCCCTGGGCGATCGGCGTCCATTCGGCTTTATTGGCAGCACCTAATTTCTTGACTAAACCCGCATATAGCAGTTATCAATAAAGTGAGGTATGCCCTATGCCCACGGAGGCCTATGCCCGCTTATCAAGCGTGCACCTCATGTTACGCTCGAAAGGCTATACAACTATAACATCCTTTAGGACAGCCCCCCAATTTCTGACGATCGCTGGGGGTTTAATGGTGGTGAATGATTGATACCTTCTGCGGTTTGATGACTCAACTTTTCGTGAGTCTTCATCCATTTCCACTTGTGCACAGTAGCTTGAGGATTGAGCACTGTGGTAGCCACCCCGTAAACAATAGTCGGCAAAACCTCCCGATTTAACCAACTTTGTCCCAGCTTTCTCATGTAGTGCAGTGCCAAAACTTCTCGAAATTTGTTAAGCCTTTGCAAAAGCGGCAAATTCTTAAAACATAACTGTTCGTACTCCTGGAGTGATAACTCTTTTTCTCCCCGCAAGCGCCGCAATTGGTTTTCCTTGACACAATCAGAAGCTATGCGCTTTTTGAGCCAGTGCTTATCTGTGAGAGAGTTCCCTCTAATTCGATAATTTCCCAAAGGTTCTGTCGCCGCCAGCAAGCCATACTTTTGAGCAAGTTTGGTAAATAATTCTGTATCTTCTCCTACCTCCCAATCTTCTGGAAACCCGCCTTCTTGGAGTAGAATAGAGCGATCGACTACAACAGAAGACGGGAAAACCCAAGGACTTTCGCCTGTCTCCTTAATCGCCTGCATTTCTGCTTTAGTTGTAGGATAGGTGGGAATATAACTCAACTTCTTACCGTGCTTGTCTAAATACCGCAAAGCGTGAGCCACAGCTTTGACTTCGGGATTGTCTGCAAGCATCTTCAAACAAACTTCTAACTTATTGGGTTCCCAGGTATCGTCGCTGTCGATAAACGCTACATACTCGCCTGTGGCGCGATATATCATTAAATTTCTCGACTTAGAAACCCCGTAATTTTGGGAATTCCTGAAGTATTGAATTCTCGAATTTTGCTCTACCAGCTTAGCAGCAACTTGGTCAGTAGCGTCCGTAGAGCAGTCATCAACTATTAAAATTTCTAGATTTTTGTGAGTACCATTAAGTACGGAGGCAACTGTCTCGGCCAGAGTGTCGGCAGCATTGAATGCAGGAATGATGACACTGACTTTTTTGCTATTCATAACTTGCATTAAGGTGTGGTTTGGTAGTTGTTCGCCGAAGTATAGTATCGAAGCCGACACTCTGACTCATTTACGTGCAAGTACCTGTAGTCAGGAAACTTGCCTACATACTGCCAATATAACAGGTTTACCAACGTGAGTGTTATCTACCATAAGGAGGGGACAGCCCTTAGCAGGCGGAGTGCAGACTCTTATTTGGCGGGCAATTTGTCTGACACAAAGGCGACGGCTGCGATGGATTGAGGGTTTTGTCCGGGGACTGGAGTTGTCCTAAATTCGATGGATCTTTTTGCTTTAATACGGCTTACCCAGAAAAACCCTGCCTCACCCAAAATTATTGGTTTGAGAACTATAGAGCTACTAAAAAACCTGGTTTCTGACTCAGAGCGATTCCGGTTAATCGCTGAGCATAAAATTGTTTGTCATGCGCCAGGGGCGGGCGAGGGAGGACTTTGATTCCTCACTACCAACCTAATTATAATTATTTAATCGAACTTGAGAGCAAAATTGGGAAATCCTGTTTTATTGATTAACTAACCAGTCGAACAACTGCCCAAAAACGGCTATGCTAAGTCGGCTATGTGTTGCATTGCCATAGCAATCACCTATACTGATTTTTTTGCTGTTGCTTAATAGGCTAGGAAAAAAAATAAATTGAAAATTCCGAAGCTTTGTGAATACTGTTTATATGATTTGCATCTTGAGTTTTTTCTACCGTAAATCAGCAACGCCGTTTTTCTGCGTTCATCAGCTTTTTTGAAATCAGGATTTTCTCAAAAAAGATGCTTTTTCCAACTTGTTTACTTATTAAGTTACCATAAGCTGTCCCTCCTTTCTTTCTTCCTCTTGTACCGTGAGAGCCTCCCAGGGTCAAATAGTTTTCCCGTCTGCCATAACAGGTAATTTATCTGCAGTTGAATTCAGTACCGCTCGGTCTTAGGGAAGACGATCATAAAATTATACTGTAAAAAATCTTCGCCTCACCGGTAAAAAATGTTGCCAAATTTCTTGAGCAAAGTGCAAATTTATACTTGTTGCCTAACAGTCTGGGTGTTGGGTGGCTGCCAGCAGCTACAGGCAACCTTGCAGCAGCAGCGCAGCAAACAGGGGATGGCAGTTTCTGCTCACCCTCTGGCGAGCGCTGCGGGGCTGGCCCTGCTGCAACAGGGCGGCAATGCAGTGGATGCGGCGGCTGCTACGGCTTTGGCGATTTCGGTGGTGGAGCCTTTTTCGGCGGGTATCGGCGGCGGGGGTTTTTTGCTGCTGCGGCGGGCGGAAACGGGGACTGTGCAAGCGCTGGATTTCCGGGAACGAGCTCCGAAACGGGCGACGCGGGATATGTACCTCGACAAGCAAGGCAAGGTGCGCCAAAGGGCAAGTCTGGACGGGCATTTGGCGGCGGGTATTCCGGGCACTGTTGCTGGACTTTATACGGTGCACCGCGAGTATGGTAAGTTGCCTTGGGCTCAGGTGGTGGCGCCGGCGATCGCCCTGGCAGAAAAAGGCTTTTCGGTAAGTTCGCGTTTTACCACGGCTACCGGGCGACGAGAGGACGTGCTCAAAAAAAACCGGGCGGCGCGGGAGGTTTTTACTCGTGGTGGCATTTTATACCAGCCGGGTGAGCTTTTGGTGCAGCGGGATTTGGCGCGGACTTTGCGGCAGATTGGTGAAAATCCGCAGAGTTTTTATACCGGGGACATTGCGCGGGCGATCGCCGCCGATATGGCTAAAAACGGCGGCATTATCACTCTCGAAGATTTGAAAAACTATACGCCGATTTGGCGGAATCCGGTTTGCGGCAACTTTCGCGCCTACGAAATTTGCGCGATGTCGTCTCCTTCTTCCGGCGGCGTTCATTTGTTGCAAATCTTGAATATTCTGGGAGATTCGGATCTCAAGAGGTTGGGGAGGCAAAGTCCAGATACTTTGCACTTGCTGGCGGAGAGCATGAGGATTGCCTATGCTGACCGGGCTGAGTATTTGGGCGACCCGGATTTTGTGAGTGTACCGGTCAAAGCTCTGACTAACAGCAATTATGCCAAATTGAGACGATCGCAAATCCAAATGTCAAAAGCCCGACCTTCGGGAGAGGTAAAAGCTGTTGACCCTGAAACTTTGAGCCACTTTGTGTGGGAGTCTCCCGAAACTACCCACCTCACGGTAGTTGACAAAGAGCGCAATGTAGTAAGCTTGACATTTACGGTGAATGGCGGCTTAGGGGCTGGAGTCGTGGCGGCGGGTACGGGAATTTTGCTCAACAACGAGATGGATGATTTTGCAGCAGCGCCGGGAGTGCCGAATTTGTTTGGTTTGGTGGGCGGGGAGGCAAATTCGATCGCCCCGAGGAAAACTCCTTTATCGAGCATGACGCCGGTCATCGTGACAGAAAATGGCAAATTTCGCCTCGCTGCGGGGGCTCCCGGAGGCAGCACAATTATTACCACCGTGTTGCAAATTGTACTGAACGTATTGGTTTACGACATGAATGTCGGCGATGCTGTGTCTGCACCTCGGATACACCACCAGTGGCAGCCCGATCGCCTGAGGGTGGAACGGGGAGGTTTTGAGGCTGCGACGCTTTCGGAGTTGCGGTGGCGGGGACACCAGATTGTGGAAGGTGATGGCTGGGGCAATGCCAATGCGATCGTCCTGACTGCCGACGGTTGGTTGGAAGGGGCTGCCGATCGGCGCGGCGAAGGAGAAGCAAGGGGGTTTTAGTTATCAGGTAGTCGATTAGAGATTTTAGATTTTAGACCTTCGGCGAGCCGTCGAGTCGCACTCAGTCGAAAAATTTTAGATTTACTCCAGAGATGAATCTGGGATGTTGAACTAGGGTCAAAAATTTTGAGTTCTCTACGACAGGAATTGGGGGCTTATATAGTTTTTTTTTACGAGGTCATCTTTCATGAGTCATCAGTCATTAGCTATTAGTCATTAGTGATTAGTCATTAGTGATTAGTCATTTTGGAGATGACCAAAGGTATCAAAACCCGGTTTATTTTGTCTCCAGTGCGTAATTACTGAAATTATTAGTCTGTGTACGTGTATTTTTGCATCCGTATTTTTGCGCTGATGTTTATTGGCTGACTAATTGCCAAGAATTACTAAAAAAGTAAACCACAAAAAGCGTATATACACTTATGTGTAAAGTTATTGTAAAGGCACTAGACATTGATACTTATATAATGTAAAAATTAAGTTGTGCATAGGATCAGGTTTGTATCTTCCAGGAAAAATTTATGATAATTACTCACAAAATTGCTGCCTTAACAGCTACATTAACTACTGCTCTGAGTTTGTTGGCAGGGCCAGCAATGCCATTTTCGGTAGGGCCAACTAATAACACTGAGACTTTAAAAAATAATTTATTGGGGACTAATACAGCCGGGTTGAGTAATTTCTCTGTTTCAATTACAGGTAATTCGGCTGCTTTTGGTACTTTCACTAATGACCCCTTCGGTTTGACATCAGGTGTTGTTCTGAGCACTGGTAAAGTCGCCGATATACGGGGTAAAAATCGGAAAGATAACTTCACGACCACAAAGATCAGCGATTTAAGCACAGACTTTGGACCTGAAGGTGAAGAGGGGGATTTGACTCAGCTAAACCTCAGCTTTTTTGCTAATAGCACGGTCGAAAAGTTAGTCTTTCAATATGTATTTGCTTCTGAGGAGTTTCCTGAGTTCGGCAATTCTGCATTTAATGACGATTTTGAACTGCTGCTGAACGGCACTAATTTGGCAAAATTGAGCGACGGAAAAACAGTTACTATTAATAATCTTGTTCCCGATCCATATAATCGCTCTACATATCACTCAGACTATATTGACAACCCAAGTTTGACAGGTATTGCTGCTAACATCGTTAAGCTCGACGGTTTTACTAAAATTTTAGGTTTTGAAGGTTTGCTCAAGCAAAATCAGACGAATGTTCTCAGCATTCGCATTAAAGATGTGGGCGATGGCAAGTTAGATTCTGCTGTATTTATTAAAGGCGGTTCTGTGGAGGCGGTTCAAGCTGAGCCGGTTCCCGAACCGATGACTGTGGGGGGTTTGATGGCGGGAGGCGCTATGCTGGCTGCTGGACGAAAGTTACGCAATCGCCGTGGCGGAAGTAATTAATAACGGAAGGAAGTTCGGCAACGGATTATGTAACGGATGTAACGGATAAAAGGAAGAAGGAAGAAGGAAGAAGGAAGAAGGGAAGAAGGAAGAAGGAAGAAGAAAGTTCGGCAACGGATTATGTAACGGATAAAAGGAAGAAGGAAGAAGGAAGAAGGGAAGAAGGGAGAAGGAAGAAGGAAAAAACAGAACAGGAACCATTTTGGCGGTTGCTGTAATATGAATCTCGATTAGCCGTGTTGGAGACAGAAACGGGGTTTGATGAACGAAAAGACCTTGTTGCAGTTCTTGAACCGGGTAAAAAAACTCGGTTTGTGCGATCGCGTAATATCATGTCAAGTAATTTAACCATTATGGGTACGCAGCGAGGAATGCAAGTCCTCATACAATTCTGACGACGAACGCCCTCACTACGAACCAATTTTATTGCGGTTGTTCTAGCGGACAGAATATAAGTTTTTATCCCAAATTCGCAAAGGGCGGATTTTTTTTGTATTTGGAGTTGCAGCAAATATTGCGGGTAAAACCCGCGTCTACAACCACACACTAAAAACTAAATAATTTAGCTATGAACAGTACCGTCCGGTAAAATTGTACCTGTTAATGTAGTCCGCGTAAGTTTGACCATAACTCGATCGCCGTAACCGATTTTCGCTCCTGTTAAATCAGCACCGCTCAAGTCAGCACCGCTCAAATCGGCTCCGATTAAGTTGCTTTCTCTCAAGTTGGCATTGATCAAACAAGCTCCTAACAAATTAGCCCTGAACAAGTTTGCTTGGTGCAAATTCGCGCCTGTGAGATTGACGTTGTGTAGAAAAGCATCACTTAAGTCGGCTTCACTCAGGTTTGCATTGCTCAAGTTTCTTCCTGAAAAATCCTTTTCTTTTAAGGAAGCTCCTTTGAAGTTGGAACCGCTTAAATCGGGAGCTTGTGGCCCAGCTTGGCGGTAAGACTGAGATGGCGGCGGCTGCGATTGGTAGCGGGACGCCTCGGAATACGGCCCTGCAGGGTTTCCCCCATAGCTTCCCGGATAATTTCCAGGATATTTTCCTGAAGAGGGTTCAGAAGAGTAGCGGGGTTCTTTAGGGTTGACCGGTGGTGGCTGGGTGTTTTGGTGCTGGGTGTTTGGATACTGAGTATTTCTGTACTGAGTGTTTTGGTACTGATTGTTTTGGTACTGAGTATTGGGTTGCTGATTGTTTTGGTACTGAGTATTGGGTTGCTGATTGTTTTGGTACTGAGTATTGGGTTGCTGGGTAGTTTGTTGCTGGGTAGTTTGTTGCTGGGTATTTTGTTGCTGAGTGTTTCTGTACTGAGTATTTTGTTGCTGGGTAGTTTGTTGCTGGGTATTTTGTTGCTGAGTGTTTTTGTACTGAGTATTTTGTTGCTGGGTATTTTGTTGCTGAGTGTTTCTGTACTGAGCGTTTTGTTGCTGGGTAGTTTGTTGCTGAGTGTTTCTGTACTGAGCGTTTTGTTGCTGGGTGTTTTGGTGCTGGGTGTATTTGTGCTGGGTGTTTTGGTACTGGGTGTGTTTGTGCTGAGTATGTTTTTGCTGAACGTTCTGATTCTGACCTCTTGGTTGAATCGATCGCAATTTTTCGCGAGCTTGATTAATTTCCTTAATCTTTTCTTCAGCTTTCTGTAGTAGTCTGGGATTGTCTTTGGGGATGCGATCGGGGTGCCAAATGAACGCTAAATCCTTGTAGGCTTGGCTAATTTCTTCTCTGGAAGCTCCCGGCAACAGTCCCAGCACTTTATAGTATTGGTCGAGGTCGTTCATTGTACCACCTTTCGCTTTAAGAAATTAGGAATTAAAAATTAAGATCGGAGCAAAAGCCGTTCTCAAAGCTTGCGTGTCCGATCGTACATTAGATGAACAATAACTCAGCTAAGCCGCTGCTGGCAAAAATTCTCGAATTCGCTGCAAGTATGTTGCGGCATCCTCCAGCATCGGAAAGTGAGCCGTATTCGGAATTATAACAAATTCTACTTTTTTGCTGAGAGAGGCTGCTTGCTCTCCCATGACGGCGGGGATAATTTGGTCGAATTCTCCGGCCACAAGCAGTGTGGGAACACTCAGCCGCGCAAATTCTTGGGGCATTTCCTCGGCGGCTCTTTTGCTGACGGCCGTCACCATTGTACCTATAGCAGCTTGCTCGTCTGCCATTAAAAAATCCTTGAGAAACGCCAGACTGACCTCTGTGGGCAGGGAACGGCGCAAAAACCGGGCCATAAATAGCCGATCGGCAAACGGGATGGATGCCAGCCAAGAGGGTCTAAATTTTACCACATAGCCACCGAATTTGTGAAAAGTTGTAAAAGATTTTTCGTCGTATTCAAAAATACCGCTGCAAGTGAGAATTGCTTTTTCTACTTTTTCGGGGTAAAGGTTGAGAAATAAAGTAGCAATTGAAGCCCCTGTGGAGTGAGCATTGAGAAAGACGCGGCTTAAATTCAAAGCTTCTAATAATTCAGCTAAGTCCCGGGCGTAGGTTTCGAGTTCGTAGCTGGACTCAGGAGGCTCTTTTGGCAAGGGCGATCGACCAAAACCTCTCATATCGTAGAGCAAACAATCAAAATCATCAGCAATAGCCCGTGCCGTGCTTTCCCAGTAGCGCGCCGAGCCCGCCCAGCCGTGCAGAAATACCATCACTCGTTTGCCGCTGGGTTGGGTACTGTTATCTGCCGTTATCCACTCGTAATAATGTTCTACACCGCGAATTGAAATGAAAGACATGATATTGATTGGGGATTCTTAGATTTTAGATTTTAGATTTTAACTCATAATTGTTCACTAAATACCAAAATTCCCGACTTATTAAAGAAGTCAGGAATCTCAAGACTACATCTATCAAAAAATCTGCGTTAATCTGCGTCAACCCGCCCACATCTGCGGTCAAAAATTACCAACATAGGAACCAATCATAAATCTTAAGCTGCAGAAGCAGCCAGCCAAAATAAACCATCTACCAAAAGAGTGCTTAACACCGCGCCACTAAACGCGCGCCAGTGCAGTTCTCGATCGCGCAAACTCAGCAAACCCACTGTTAGCAACACAGCGATTAAAACTAGAGCGCAACCTATGCCCCAAGGGGTTTCAATTTGACCGATCGCACTTTGAAAAATCGGCATGGCTAATTCCGGTTCCGCGTGCATCACTTGGCGCCAGTAGGGCATCAAGCCTGTCAAGTAAAAATATAAATCAGTAATGGCAGTACCCAATAGAGAACCTAAATAAAAATAGCCGCCAACTTTTCCCCAAGATTTGCCCAAGCACCAAATAGCAAAAGGCAAGCCAATTGCTTCTATAGGTAGATGTAAAATAGGTTCCCATCTAAACCAGCCCCAATAGATAGAACCTGCCAGCCAGCATCCGGCAAATCCTAATAATAAATCTCCCCAAAGTTGTGTTTTGGGGCGGAAAATGAAGATTAAACTAACTACGAACCAGGGGATAGTTGATAGCAAACTGATGGTTGGATATAAACGCACTAAGGGTGCTTGCACGAAGACTGGAATTGAGACTAAAAATGCTGAAGCGCCAAATATTAACCACTGTTTAATGCTGTTTGTTGTGCCTGAAGTGACAGAATTGTCGAGGCCGGCGATGGTGGCAATAGGTGCGATCGCAGAGGATACTAAATTAAGATTAAACAACTGATTGGACTCCGTATTGTTTCAATAGGTGGACTAAAAATTTTGCTGCGGTTGTGGGTGCGACAGTCTCGATGCCGGCGGCGGTTTGGCTGACGTGCCAGCCTTTTGCCGTTTGAGGAGCTCGCCATAAATCCAAATGTTCGATCGGCGGATCTGCATAAAAGCTTTCTCCACCGCCACCGAGAATTGCCGAGCTCCAGTGCGTGAAGCAATCGTGGCTGATTCGGTGGATGGGAAAATTGCCCCCCAGAGGTACTCCCCAACCGTCTAAGGCAAAAAAAGCCCCGACTGTGCCGCCGAGTTGCTGCCACATCCAAGCCGCCCCGATCGCCCCGGCTACTCCTGCCGAAAAGCTGACAAATACTAGGCTTTCTCCTCCTAACTCTTCGCTGCACAAAAAGTGGAATATGTCAAGAGCTGAAAAAGGCGGATATTTATGAGCGGGAAAAATCTTGACACGATCGACTATTTGCTGGTTTTGGCGATCGGCAGCCAGTCCCCAAAGCCCCGAAAGTCCCGCCAGGAAACAGTCGGTTAGCTTTGGTTCGTGGACTCCGGGGCAAATTACCAGTCTCATAGTTCGTCAAGAAAGTTAATATAGTTCGCAACATAACTTTATCATATGCCTACTATATCATATACTACCCCTGGGGATAGGGTGTTAAACTTATAATAGAGTCAAGTTTGAAGAGTATCCCCCCAAGTTAAAAGCTGGGAACGCTCCAAACAGCTTTAATCTGAGGCAAGGTGAGGGAGTCTTAAGAAAACATAAAACTTATCCCCCCCGACCCCATTCCCTGTCAAGCTTAGCAAAGCCTGATTCTAGTTTTAAGCAGTTCTGTATTTAGATTTAACTTTTCTGGCGGCGTCGAAGCCGACCCCACAAAAGCTTAAAGAAACAGGATTGTGAAAATTAGAGGCCTGCCAGCTTAGCTGCTACGAATTTGGGGTCACGGTCAAAAAACCCACTTAGGACTGATGCTCATCAATCCGGTTTCTAGGATAAATAAGAGGTTTGACCGGAAAGTATGGGCGCAGAAACCGGGAATCAGCCCCGCGCACGTCAGTCGTGCGATCGCAAACAATGAAAAATCTCCGATTCACCCTTCATCCTGCCTGGATCTCTTAGAATAAATAAAATTGAGGAATACAAAGTGGTTGCTTCTCCAGAAAAAATCGAGTCCAAAACATCTGCAGCACCCGCAAGTAACGATCGGGTTGCTGTATTGCTGATGGGTTACGGCGAAGTCGAAAGCTACGACGATTTTGCCAACTACAACGAACAAGCTTTAAATTTGCTTACGGCAAAGTTTGCGCCAGTACCGCTTTGGATTTATCCGCCGCTGGCGAAGATTTTAGCAATCTTTGACTTGCACGAGTGGAGTCACCAACACGGTCAATTTGTTTCGCCGCACAATGCAATTTTTGAACAGCAGCGCGCCGGGATAGAAAAGAATTTACAGGAGAAATGGGGCGATAGAGTAAAAGTTTTCAAAGCTTTTAACTTTTGCGCGCCCTTTTTGCCGGAACAAGTAATTCCGCAAATTAAAGCAGAAGGATTTGACAAAATTCTGATTTATCCGCTGTTGGTTGTTGATTCTGTTTTCACCAGCGGCATTGCAGTCGAACAGGTGAATAAAGCTTTAGCACAAACCTTTGATGGTAAGGAACATTGGGTAAAAGGACAGCGCTACATTCCTTCTTTTTACGATGAACCTGCTTACATCGATTTGATGGCGCGTTTGGTTGAAGAGGAAATTAAGAACGATTTAGCTGTAGCGCATTTGCCTTCTCAAATTGGGATTGTGCTGATGAATCACGGTTGTCCGCACAAGGCGAAGGGCTTTACTTCGGGAATTGTGGAAAGTCAAGCTTTGTACGATCGCGTGCGGGAACGTTTGATGTATCGCTATCCTTTGATTTCGGTGGGTTGGCTGAATCACGACACGCCGCTGATTGAATGGACGCAGCCGGATGCGACGTTGGCTGCGAAGAATTTGATCGATCTGGGTGCAACTGCGATCGTCTTTATGCCGATCGGATTTGCCACAGAAAATCACGAAACTTTGTTAGATGTAGACCACATTATTGAGTCTTTGCAGAAACAGCGTCAAGGAGTTACTTACCGCAAATTGCCTTGCGTTAACGACCATCCAGAGTTTCTGAAAATGGCCGCTGAGTGGGCAAATCCGCAGATTGAAGCGTTGTTGAGTGAGACTGCGGTTGCTGTTAATCCGAGTTTGGCTGCCGCGCAGCGCGAGCACGCGCATTCTCACGGGGAACACGGCCATTCTCATGGCGGGCACGGCCATTCTCACGGTGGACATTCTCACGGTGGGCATTCTCATGGTGATCACGGACATTCTCATGGTGATCACGGGCATAGTCACTAATAGGAGTTGGGCCTGAGAGCTCAGAAACCGGGTTTTTTGCGAAGATACTGCATGGAAATGGCAGATTTAGTGAAAAACCCGGTTTCTTTTGTTGGGGTGCGTAGGCCGAAATTTGGGCGAAAAGGGCCATCGTCCTTTGGTGTTTTTAGCGAAAGGGCGATCGAACTTCTGACTCTCTGGTTTATCGCACTTCTTCCGGTTCCTGCAAAATATGATGAACGGGTTGACTTTGGGAAGTGGGTTGAACATTAGTGGCACAATATCTGCCACTAATGTTAAACCCCTAACCCCTAGTTAAACAATGATAGAGCCTTCAGTTATTCCTCACTTTCAAGGAATTGTCGAGCCACCCGTCCCCAATCAAAACGAGCATCCTGTACCCTCTGACGTCGTGCCCCGTCCGGTTCCTCATCCTCGTAACGTGCCCAAGCCATCAGTAACAATTTCAGACCTTCGAGAGAATTTGTTAGACGAGAGCGAAGTGTTTCAATATCTACGCCTTCTACCTCTTCTTCTAAAACTTCGACAAGGTTTTTGTAGGCAGGATGGTTAGCGTTTAAAAATATCATAATTGCACCTCCTCCGCTCTTAACTGAAAAAAAAGCAGGGGTTTCCATATCTGCTTTTGCAACAGTGTACTTCGATCCATCCGAGAGTGTTTTTGCGGTCAATTCTTCAGCTTTAGATTGCAGAACACCTGTATCTATTAATGTGGTTTCAATGATTTCCTTTCGCTCTTCCAAAGGTAGTGACTCATCCTTGTCGCTCTGCCCGTGGTGTCCCTCCTTCTTCCGTTCCTCTGTTACCTCAGTTGCAACTTTCTCCGCAAAAGATCCTTGATGCCGCTTTTGTCCGCTGCGTGAATCTGGCGTTTGTGCATCAATCAGCCTTCGCATGAGTCCTATTTGATTATGGATCTTCTGAGTAATTTCTATTAATGGCCCTCTGGGGTCTTCATCTTGGGTTAATTCTTCTTTTAACTGAGTCATTGATTTATCTTTGAGCACAGATTCGATATCTAGGCTAGCCATATCTGAGAAGTTACGGGCAGATTGCTTACTGTTTGTGACCCCAAACAATTCGTCAAGTGCCGGGGGAAATTCTATCTCGACCCCCCACCATCTTTCTGTAGGTCTCTTCTGTATCCAAGACTGGTCTAGTTCCAATTCACGCCTTGCACGAACCACTGAAACTCCCATATTATTACCAGCGTGCTGTCCATGTGGAAGCTTACCAGGATTTTTTCCTTGACGGGCTTTTTCCTTCGCATAAGAAAAGCGAATTTTCACCTCATGTTTTTTGCCACGAAACTCAATAGTAAAGGTGGTCTCATAGGTGTCTTTCTCTGGCCACGGTTGAAACATTGGCTCTTTGTCAAAGGGAGCAGGGCAAACAGTCTCTGCCATGAGATAACCCGGATCGTTCGCCTTTGCATATTTCCCTTCCTGAATCTGGGTAGGTTCATCAATATTAAAAGTTGCCATGCGAATGACTACTTCTTTAGTATCTAAAAATTTTCGATACATTCGTCCAATTACCAACTCTGAATTTTCGATAATTGCCTTACCAGTCTTCCACACACAGCGATCGATATCTGACCAGACTACTAATGTTCCCGTCTGTCCAAAGCCTGTTGTGACTTTTTCCCAAATCACAGGTATCTTGCGCTTCTCAGGTTCGGGAACTTCAGTAAGCTGCTTGTTTTTGATTTCATTCAAATCGAGGTATGTGTAAATTGCATTTTCTACACCACTCTGCCAAGTCCAAACATCTACCCGTTTACACTGGGAAATTGAAGAGCATGGCAACCCCATACCAAAGCGCCCCATTCCTGTATGTTTGTCTTCTGCTAGATAGGTTCCGTTGCCGAACTGTAAAGCCATTCGCAAAACAGTGGAATCCATGCCACTTCCATTATCTAAAACAGCAATTTTATGAATGCGCGAGCTACGTCGCTGTAGCTGAATTTCTTTCTCAGCACAGAGAAGTTCTACCTCAGTAGCTCCCGCTTGAATGGAATTATCCATGAGTTCGGCTAGTGCATAGGCTGCGTTTTTATAACCGTTGTCGCGCATTGCCTGAACAACTAAATGTACCGGAACGATATCATGTTGTTTTGTCATTTTAATCTCCAAATGTCTTCCCAATTGTTAAAAGCATCGGCAACACTGCCAAAGCCTGGTAAATCTGTGTCCACTACAGTAACAATCTCAGCTTGTTCATTGCCACCTGCTTTAAGTCCGCGAATAGCACGTCCAACCATCTGGCTGTATAAAACAAGCGACTTGGTGGGACGAGCAATCACGGCGGCACTGGTTCGCGGGGCATCAAATCCTGTTGTAAGAACGCCATAATTACAGATAATCTTAGTTTCTGGATGGTCATCTTTAAACCTTGCAATGATTCGCTCTCTTTCTAAAGCAGGAGTCTTGGCAGTTACAGCGGATGCTTGCCAATTTCTAGCTTTCAGCACAGCGGCTAGAAGTTTTGAGTGTTCTACAGATATGGCAAACACCAAAATACGCTTGTGGGTCTTTGCCAAATTTTCAATTTCCAAAATAATGCGGAGATTGCGCTGTTCGTTTTGAGCTAGGCGAGTCAGGATATTTTTTGGTAATTCTAACTCTTCTTCAATACGCTTCAAGTCGTTATTAGATAAATTCAATCCACTCTGGTGTAGTAAAGCTCGGTATTTTACTCGTGCCAAGTATTGCTCTGACACTAGGTAATCTACTGGATTATCGTAGCCAGGAACCTCCAAAGTAACCTTGCGCTGTGCAAAGAATTCCGCTAATTCTTCGTCCGCACTAATGTCTGCCCAAGTGCGGCCTGGTGTAGCTGTTAACCCAAGCAGTGCTGTGTTTTGGTATGGTAAAACGAGAACATCTAAGACTAGCTTGTAAGTTTCTGCTATTGCTTGATGGGCTTCATCAATAATGACAAGAGAAGAACGAGAGCCTAATTTGTTAATAAATTGGATGCTACGTTTAGCACGACTGTAAAGCTTGGAAAGACCTGCAACTACTAAGCCGTCATGCACCTCATCAAGATCGAGTTCGTGGTTTCCCCAGAAACGATAGACGGATAAATCTCGATCGCCCAAGTATTTCCAGGCGCGTTGAAACTCGGCGGCGGCTTGTTCGCAAAGTTCTTCACTGTATGCCAACCATACGACTAAAGTAGGCTCTTGCGATCGCAGGCGATCGGCGATAATGTGCATTGCCGTGCGTGTCTTTCCCGATCCAGTGGGCATATGAAGCAGAACACGCCGAGGTTCTTTTTGGAGGAACTGTTTGACTTTGCCTGCTGCACTACGCTGATGACCAAACAAAGCGTATTGAGGTGCAGCCAGATCCGATGAGGGTGTTTCTTCAGATTCCTCAGTTGATGGCACAACCAATTCAAAAAAGTCGAAAAGGGCACGTTCGCGATCTGAGCCGCGACGTATTTTGACTTCTTTCAGCGCTTGAAAGACATCTTTGTTGTCTGAAGCTGACAAAATTGTAGCGAGAATTTCTGCTTGTTTGGGTCGTAATAATTCAAATAGGATAGTGCGAGTGTCTTTTGATAAAAGCAGGCTTTCACGAGAATAAATACTCACCAAGACTTCACGCAGATTAGTGGGAGTTGCTAGGCGACTATCTAAAAGCTTCACTAAACTGAAAGCTGAACTGCCAAATAGACTCTGTAACGTTTCTTCACTGGCTCGTGACAGTATCTCATCAAAATTCAAAGGATGCACCCCTCGTATATATAATAATCGTCATAGCTAACAAGCTAAGCATGGCAGCTCATCATCTTCGCTGCCAAGTAAGTTCTCTAGCTAACTTTATTGATTTGCGATCGCCCCAACCAACTTATCAATCTCCGCCTCAGTTGTAAAATATTGAACACAAGCCCGCACACAATCAGGATTAAGAATTGTCCGCACCATAATCGCCTGTTTTTCCAACAAATCGACAAGCTTTTTGTGCGGCATCCCGTTAGTTAATCTAAACGAAACCAAACCCGCTTCCGGCGCAGATTTCCGCAAACATTCCACATCGGGAAGTTCCGACAAACGCTCCCAGAGATACTTACTCAAACGGCAAATTTCTGCATACCTTTCCTCGATCGTACCCCATTCATGTTGCAGGGCGATCGCACTCCGCAAACCCGCATACAAAGGATAAGCAGAAGTCGCAATTTCATAGCGCTGCGATCCCGACTTCCAGCCAAGGACTTTAGCATTAGCATCCGTCACAATTCCCCGCCAACCGATAAACACCGGATGCAAATCTGCCAAAGCTTCAGCACTCACATAAAGCCCCCCCAAACCTTCCGGGCCGCACCACCATTTGTGACCAGTAAAAGCATAAAAGTCAACCCCCGATTCAATCAAATTTAAAGGCAAAACCCCCACTGATTGAGCGGCATCAACTAACACTCTAACTTTGTGATTCTTGGCAGGCAATTCCTCTTGTCCCCCCCCTTTAATCAGGGACAAATTTTCTGATCTATCCCCTTGAACCAGGGAAAAATCCTCTTGTCCCCCCCCTTGGTAAGGGGGGGTTAGGGGGGGTTCATGACATACTTTCACAATCTCAGCCAGAGGCAAAACTTGGCCAGTATTCCACAAAATGTGACTGATAACCAACAAGCGAGTATTTGGTCGCAAACTATCAGCAATCACCGCCACCGGATCGCCTTCATTCAAAGTTGCCGCCAACGGACAAACCGAAACCTCAATGTTGAAACGGCGCTGAAGTTCCATTACACTAGCTACAATGCCGGGGTGTTCGCAATCAGAAAGCAGCAAATGGTCGCCTGCTTTCCAGTCAATGCCCCACAGCGCAATATTGCAGCCGACGGTGACATCTTCAGTCAGGGCGATGGTTTCAGGAGGTACCGTCAACTCAGATGCGATCGCACGTCGCGTCAGCATCGCCTCCTGAACCACCCAAGCCCCCACCTCCCCCGAAAACGGCCCCCCAAGCTGCACCCGTTTGTAAGCCTCATAAATCGCCTCTAAAGCAGGCTCAGGCAGCGGCCCTTGTCCGCCGTAGTTAAAATAAGCTTTATTGGCTAAAGCTGGGAATTGTTGCCGGTGATTGTCCTTTGTCATTTTTTTTTGGGAATTATTGATAGCGTTAATATTGAATAACTAATGCTGTGAATTTTATACCTTTGGCCTGATACTCTATGCCTTGCGAATACTAAATGTTAATAACTGACAAACTGCTACTTTCCTATCAGCGATGCCATCTCCGAGCATTTTTAGACACCTGCGGAGACTGGAAACAACTAGATCCCCCCAGCGACTTTTTGCTGAAACTGATGCGCGACAGCGCGGCATACCAGCAGCAAGCTTTGGAACACGAGACTTACCAACAACCATATTATCCTAGAGGGGATTGGGAAGCCGGCGCGGCCGCTACATTGAGTTTAATGCAGCAAGGGGTCGATCGCATTTACCGAGGAGTTCTGATCCAGGGCGAATTCGGCCAAACCAACGACGCAACAACTTCTCTGGTAGGAATTGACAGTCAATATTTCCCAGAATTTGGCGAAATCCCCGAAACTCCCGTTCATCTTTCATCCTCCAATCTTCACTCTTCAAACATTACCCTGATCAGCCGCCCCCATTTATTAATCAAACAGCCGGGACAATCAAAATTTGGCAATTGGAGTTATATTACTGCGGATATTTGGCTTAGCAAGCGACCAAAACAAGAGTATCAAATTATCGCAGCTTTTCACGCCCAAGTTTTAGCTTCGGTGCAGGAAACAATGCCAGAAACTGCGTGGCTGATGCTGCGAAAAAAAGGGCTGTGGGCGGTGAATCTCGACCAGCGAACTCCTCAGATGTTCGAGATTTTAGATGATTGCATTCAGATGATAGAAAATCGGGATAAACCAGAGGTGTTCATTTCCCGGCAAAAGTGCAACCTTTGCGGTTGGTATACTCTCTGTCACGCCGAAGCCGAATCTATTAAACATCTTTCCTTATTGCCGGGAGTTACGGCCAGCCGCTATGCTAGACTAAAAACTCTCGAAATTACTGATGTTGAAGCTCTCGCTAATGCTAGTTCCGCACTGCTTGCTGAGTATCCAGAATTCCCCGACAGAGTTGCCTTTGATGTAGTGCAGCAAGCTAAATCGCACTTGCTAAATCAACCGCTGTTGCGGGAAGAAGGAAGTTCGGCAACGGATTTTGTAACGGATGTAACGGATAGAAGTTCGGCAACGAGCAATGTAGGGGATTTAACGGATAGAAGTTCGGCAACGAGCAATGTAGGGGATTTAACAAATTTAACGGATGTAGGTGTGAGGAAAGAAAGAATAAGGGAAGAGGCAGAAGTTAATCAATTTATAACCATACCAGAAGTTGCCGAGAAGAGTTTAGCAACAGTTAATCTTGTACTGGGAAACACTACAGAAAATAAACCTGCGACATCTTCTATACCTGCGCCAATTCTCCGCAAGAAACCAATTCCCTATTCCCAATCAGTCTTTTTGCCGCTCGCCCCTATCGAACTATACTTTGATATTGAAGCGGAACCCGAGTTAAACTTAGATTACCTCCACGGAGTCTTAGTTGTTGACCGATGCAACAATACGGAAAAATTCCACGGTTTTTTAGCAGAATCAGCAGCCGAGGAAGGTGCAATCTGGGAGCAATTTTTAGAATTAATGTGGACTTATCCCATTGCTCCGATTTTCCACTTTTGCGACTACGAAGTCAAGACTTTTAAGCGACTGGCTAAACTTTACAATACTCCAGCTTATTTGTGGAAACCCGTGCTGAAACGGTTTGTAGATATTCACAAACAAGTGACGCAAAAAGCGATTATGCCGGTGGAAAGTTACGCACTCAAACCAATTGCCCGCTGGCTGGGTTTTGACTGGCGAGATGCTAAGGCTAATGGTGCTCAGTGCGTCTGCTGGTACGACGATTGGCTCAAAACTGGCGATCGATCGCTCTTGGAGGCGATCGTCCGCTACAATGAGGACGACTGTCGTGCTACTTATGTGGTTAAAGATTGGTTGACCAATTTTTTGCTAAATCATGAGCCGTGATTTTCTGATTTAATGAACCGCTTTCGTCGCGGCGCGAAGGAAGAAAGGGAAGAGGAATATAGGTAATAATGTATTTATTGGTCAAATGCGAAAGCTAGCAAAAGCAACTATATTTATTGTCTGTTTTTTGATGGCAGCAACTGTTGCTATTTGGGTAAACCAGTCAGCCAAATCTTTCGCTGTTACAAAAATAGATTTTATCGGCAGAGCAATATTTCCTACAGGTTCTCCGTTTCAGGGGACGGAAATTGGCGGACTATCGAGCATTACTTATGATGCCGACAAACAAGTTTATTATGCCATTTCTGATGACCGCAGCAGCAAGGCTCCGGCGCGATTCTATACTCTCAAAATCAACTTGCAATCTGGTAAATTGGAAAAAGAGCAAATTACTTTTACTGGTGTCACTACTTTATTAGATGAAAACGGCAAAGGTTTTCCTGAATTAAGTTTAGATCCCGAAGGGATAGCTTTTACTGGCAATAGCGTGTTTGTTTCTTCTGAGGGAGATGTCGATCGCCAAATAAATCCTTTTATCAAAGAGTTCTCTCTAGATGGTAAACTCCTGAAAACGCTGGCAATTCCTGAACTATTTTTGCCCGACGACAAAGGCACTAAAGGCATCCGCAACAATCTATCATTGGAAAGTTTAACTTTAACGCCCGATCGCAAATATCTATTCACCGCTACCGAAAACGCCTTGGTTCAAGATGGCGGCGTAGCTTCCCTGGAAACCGGGAGCCCGTGCCGGATTTTGCGCTACGATGCGGTGAGCGGCAATCCAGAAGCATCGTTTCTCTACATCACCGAACCGCTACCCCCTGGCGCGAATCCTGTGGGAAAATTAACTAGCAACGGTTTAGTGGATTTGTTGGCGATCGACGATAACCGCTTGCTGAGTTTAGAGCGTGCTTTCTCGCTGGAAACCGGCACAACTATCAGAATTTTTGAGATTTCTCTGGAAAAGGGCGATCGTATTGAAGCACTCGAAAGCCTCAAAAGCCGTCTCAGCGAGGTTTCTCCCGCTCAAAAACGCCTGCTGCTGGATTTGGAAACGCTGAAAATTCCCCTAGACAACATTGAGGGGTTGACATTTGGCCCCGCCCTGGCGGATGCTAGCAGAGGTCTAATTTTGGTGAGCGACAACAACTTCAGTCCCCTGCAAGAGACTCAAATTTTGGGCTTCCAAATAAAAGTTCAAAAAACCTCTTGACAAAAGGTGAAGTTATAGGCATAATAGAAATTGTGCCTGAAAAAACGGCAAAACGAGGGACAGTAGTTCAATTGGTTAGAGCACCGCCCTGTCACGGCGGAAGTTGCGGGTTCGAGCCCCGTCTGTCCCGTTCAAAATAAAAAATGTTCAGATTGCTGAAAAAAGCTATATGCTGAAAAATAACCGCTTGTACTGAGTTTTCACAGTACAAGCGTTTGTTTTACACACCCCAAATCGACATCAGAAGGTAAATTGTGTCAGCACGCACAGAACTGCTACTGAGTCTCAGACAAGAAATTCTTGGCCCCAGACAGTCTTGTTACGAGGTTCTGCCAAGCAATCAAGAACCCCGCAACGAATTCATCACGGGTGTCCTGATCCCCAGAGATGCCAGGGATGAAGATGCCAGAGAAATTGAGGGGGAAGCTGAAACTTTAGGGACTGGGATAGACGAATATGCCGATGACGACTCGGAGGAAGAAGTACCAGTTGCAACCTCGGCCCCAGTTCTCGACCCAAAATCTCTACCCCGTTCTATGGGGATTTCTTTTATTGTTCGGGCTACTGATGGACATCAGCCGCAGATAGTTTTTTGTGCAACTTGGGCGCGATATAAAGATGAGAAAGATCCGCGCGGCAAGCAAGTCTTCAGGCGAATTCCCAACTGCTACCTCACACCAGAACCAATTCCTGTTGCAGAACCTTCACCAATACCAGAAATAGACGCCATTAGAATTAGTCTTCGCAGCGTACAGCGGGGTGAAAATACTTACAAAGTATCGATTTACTTAGTCAATGAGACTTGTCTGATCGACCCGATGGAAGAATCGGGAAAGCGACGGTTTCAGACAAGTGACATGATTTTTCAGCCTCAAATTCGAGTGGTTTGTGCAGAAAATACAGAGCTTTTGCCTTTCGATAGTTTCGAGCCTGCTGCGGAAGTTCCCGAACCGGGAAGTCTTGAAGAAGAAGATGAGTCATTAGCACTAATTTATCGAGAGTATCAAGCTTATGCGCGGGGTCATTTGTGCGCTGCTGTCTGGCAAGAAATAGACCCAGAACGTCGTTGTCAGCGAGAAAATCCCTTGCGGTGGATTGACGGGGAAGTTGTCGATTCTCAATATGGAAAACAGCAAGGGGAAAAGTTTGTAAATCCTGACTGTCGAACAGAATATGTCCCTTGCTACCCCATCCAATCTCCTGAAATTGACTGGAAGTTAGAATTAACAGGACAGACACCAGAACTCAGCACAGCACAACTCGCAGAAACTTGGAATCATATTGCAATGCGCGAGGCACTTCAACCTCTTGTAGATGGGTATGGAGTCTGGATAAGTCAACAACAAGCTAGAGTTAATGAGTTAGATTGTAAATATCTGAGAGCTGGTAACAGACACTTAGAAAGTTGCGATCGCGCGCTGCAGCGAATGCAAGAAGCCATTGATTTGATTGTTGGAAATGAGGAAGTTAGACTGGCTTTCTGCTTGGCTAATAAAGCGATAGATTTGCAGGCATCTTGGAAGGGAAGAGGAGGGGATTTCAGGTGGCGGCCGTTTCAACTTGCATTTGTCTTGATGAATATTCCAGCAATTGCTAACCCCCTGCATCCCGATCGCAGAACTTGCGATTTACTAGCTTTTGCTACTGGCGGCGGCAAGACTGAGGCTTATTTGGGTTTAGCTGCTTTTACGATGGGATTGAGGAGATTGAGGTCTGAGAAAGATACTAATGGCGATCGTACTGGACAGGGTGTTAGCGTTATCTCCCGATATACTCTCCGACTGTTAACAATTCAACAGTTTCGTCGAGCTTTGGGTTTAATTGTTGCTTGTGAAGTATTGCGAGTTGAAAATTTAGGGAAAGGTCGTCCTGTCGGCTGGCGACCTAAAAATTGCAGTTGGAAAGATAGTAATATTTGGGGAACTACTCGCTTTTCTGCGGGATTGTGGGTTGGTGGAAGTGTTACACCCAATAGTCTAAAAGGATTGCCACACCTCAAGATTACTGGTGCTATTGATGCCCTAAAAGGTCAAAAAGCAGAGGGAGAACCTGCTCAAATTCTTAACTGTCCTTGTTGCGGCTCAATTCTGGCTGTTCCGAAAGATGGTTTGGGTACAAAGCAAGAGGGACATACTATTCATTTGGTAATGAAAGGTGATGTGAATCCCGAATTCCTTTCTCGCCAAGTGATACCCTTGGATGAGATGGTAGAAGCTCCTGTTTTTTCTGTCTCTAACAGCAGCACTGCTGATGGCTACATAACGCTGTCAATGACTTTTTATTTACAAGCAGGTTCCAGAGTTTTTGCAGAAAAATTAGATAATTGGTGGCTAAATCAGGTCAAGCCTTACTTAAATTCTGCTCCCTTGGTTCCGTTTAGAATCAGTAGATGCGGATACTTTAAAAAAGCTTACACAGGAACTCGCGGAGCTGAAAATATCGAAAATTTTGAAATTTATTGCTCTAATCCGAAATGTGAGCTAAACAATGGTCAGAATTGGAATGAAAAAGTTCCTGTTCGTTTTAATGAAAAATGTTTGGGTTCAATAAATGTACCAAATAATTTTGTTTGGGAACACCCATTGGAAGCTTTTAAACAAAGCACGTATTCTTTAAGAATACCAATTTCCGCGTTTACAGTAGACGACCAAATTTATTCACGCATTCCTTCTCTATTGGTTGCAACAGTCGATAAATTTGCGCGTTTAGCCTTTGAGCCAAGAGCAGGATCGCTTTTTGGCAATATCAATCATTATCACAGCAGAACAGGCTATTACCGCGATAATGGGGCGACTGACGATCCGTCACCACGAACGCATATTAAAAATGTAAATTACCTCGCACCGCCTGACCTAATTTTACAAGATGAGCTGCATTTGATTGAAGGGCCCCTCGGAAGCATGGTAGGGCTTTACGAAACAGCAGTTGATACTTTATGCGAACAAATGTGTCGCGGTCAAATTGTCAGCCCTAAATATATTGCCTCTACAGCAACAGTACGGCAGTCTCAATCGCAAGTACAATGTTTGTTTGCTCGCAATGTTTTTCAATTTCCACCTCTTAGCTTGTCAGCAGCAGATACCTTTTTTGCGAGAACGCCAGCGAATATTCACCCGATAGATACTGATGAAAACGATCGGCATCCTAGCGGTCGCCTTTATGTTGCTGTTTGTGCTCCCGGCAAAGGTGCTCAAACTCCCATTGTTCGGCTTTATTCATCAATGCTCCAAAATATTTGGGAACTGAAACAAGGAGAATATAACGATACAAATTGCGATCCGTTCTGGACGCTTGTTGGTTATTTCAATGCGATTAGAGAGTTAGCAGGAGCTTTGACTCTTTATCGTCAAGATATTCCTGAAAGGCTGAGGTATATTGCATAATATAGAGAAGTTGCGGACAGACCATTAGGTGAAGAAGTTGAGCTTTCTAGTCGTAAGGATTCTACAGAATTGCCTGGGTTATTAACTAGCCTTGCACAAGAATTGCCTGAAGCAAAAGATATAGTTTTGAGTACCTCAATGTTTGGGACAGGTGTTGATATTGATCGCCTGGGTTTAATGATAGTAAACGGGCAGCCTAAAACAACTTCATCCTATATTCAAGCTACTGGTCGCGTCGGTCGTTCTCAAGGAGGGCTAGTCATTACTTTTTTGAGAGCTAGTCGTCCGAGAGACTTAGACCACTATGAGTTTTTTACTGGGTATCACAGGGCAATTTACCGCTATGTAGAGCCAATTACAGTAACACCATTTGCAGCGAGAGCTAGAGAGCGAGGAATCGGGCCGGTAGCAGTCGCATTGCTGAGACAAGCAAGAGAAATTCAGAGTGTACCTGTTTTAGCGGAATGGGCCGCAAAAACCAATGCTTCTGTTATGCAAAATAATCGTAATTTAGCACAGGAATTAGAGGTAATTAATGAAATAATTAATAGGCGATCGCAAATTCAACTGCCAATCCGCCGCCCGCCAGAAGACCAAGTTGACCGCGAAGTGCGAGGGGGGTTCGATCGCTGGCAAACAGTCGCAGAAAATGAGAACAATCTGGTGTATGAAGAATATGCAATTGACAAAGACCCAACTAAACCCGTTGTCTTGGGGGACGAACAACACCAAGAACGAAACTTTACAGTAGTCTATCGGAATGCTCCGCAGTCATTGCGTGAAGTAGAAGGAATGACACGCTTTGGCAGCATTCCCTCTAATCAACAAAACTCAGAAAATCAACGAGGTTAATTTATGGCAGCCAAAGGTCAATCTCTGCGACCTTCACAGTACATTACTACTTTTGGGCCGAGCAGCATTCTAGAAACGCCAGACGGCCCAGTTGTAATCGCCGCTCCCAGCCACTCCCGGTTATTTGATAATAGTCATCCCGATGCTTATGAAATTCGAGACTTGCGACTTTCACAAACTCTACTGAATAAAAAAAGAATCTTTCGGATTCCCTCTAATGCTGAATTAGGATGCAAAGAAAATCGGCTGGTATATAATGCCTACTATTTTCCGAGGTGGTCGCTGTGCCCTACTCACGGCATTCTATACAGATATCAACCTCAGTCTCAATCTCAGTCTCAATCCTTAATTGATTGTCCTCGGTGTCCGAAGAAACGTACCTGGGGAGAGGCATGGGCTAAATCTCGCGAAGAAGCTGTGCGTTTTGTTTTAGCTTGCTCTCACGGACACTTAGATGAAGTTCCTTGGGGTTCGCTCATGAGACACAGAGGTAAATGTTCAGGTTCAAACTTCTACAAATGGGAAGGCGGTGGAGGTGCGATCGGAAACATTCAGATTACCTGTCCAAATTGTGAGGCTAAGGAAAATTTTGGAAGTGCTTACTCTAGAAGATTTCCATGTAGAGGTAGATTTCTAGAACGAGGCTCGGAAGAAGGTGGAGCCTGTGGAAGACCAGCTAAAATAATTCAACGGGGTGCTGCTAACTTGCGAGTGTCTGAAATTCGATCGGCACTCACAATTCCTCCACTAGACACAGCTTTACACAATTTACTTCAAAGGCGAGTAATTATTGATACAATCTTCAGCGAGGACTGTATAGACTCAAAAGACCAGCTTATGCAAAAATTGAACAATTTAGTCAGAAGAAATCGTCTAGATATTACAACTGCTGAAACTATTAAGCGATATGATGAAGCTGAAATACGAGGAGCAATTAATGACATTTTAGGCGCAATAGATAATCCTAGAGACTTGACAGAAGCGACACTCAGACAAGATGAATTTATTAGCTTGCGGAACGCTGCTTGTTATGGTGCGCCACCTCAGAGAGCTGATAAACCAGGCGGCCCGAATCAATTTGAAGTGTATATAGAAAATGTTAGAAACTTCAGCTTAGATTCAGGTCGAACGTTGAGGGTAACACCCCTTAGTAGGTTGCGAGTGGTGATGGTACAAATTGGCTACACGCGACCTATTGATACAGATAATGAAGAAAATCAGCCTAGAATTGTCCCAGTTGAATACCTGCCACCTAATGAAAGTATTGCTTGGCATCCGGGCGTTGAGTTATTTGGCGAAGGGATTTTTATTGATTTTATATCTGATGAAGAACCTAAAGGAATTCCCGAACACTTTCCTTTACAGGGAGAAGCATACCAGCGCTGGCTAGCGGCCTACAATTCACCCGAACTATACAGACAAATAAGGGCTATGCCAGGAACTAGAGAGGAATATTTACATCCTGTGTTTGTCTGGTGGCACACGCTATCTCACCGTTTAATCACAGCACTTTCTGTTGATTCTGGCTACTCTTCTGCGGCCATCAGAGAACGAGTTTATACTTGCACAACTAACAATAAAATATCAGGAGGATTGCTGCTTTACACAGCACAGTCCGGTGGCGACGGTACCCTGGGAGGATTAATTGGATTAGTTCCCCATTTCGATCGCATCCTTAAATCTGCTCTTCGCAATGTAGATGCTTGTTCCAATGACCCCATTTGCATTGAGGAAAAATTTGGAGAAGACAAGGTAAACGGTGCTGCTTGCTATGCTTGCCAGTTAATTTCTGAAACTTCCTGCGAGCACAGGAATACTTTACTAGACAGGCGATTGTTACTGGACAATTTACCGTGAAAGCTCAAACAGTAGTTACTGGACTGACTTGGATGGGGAGCGGTGTCCGCTCTGTTCGATCTGCCTTGACAGATATGTTGAGAAATGCAGAAAGCGAGGTTTTACTGTGTGCGTATTCTGTAACCGGTGGTGCTGACGAAATCCTTGCAGAGTTTGAAGATTGCCTGAAGCGCGGCATCAAGTTTGAAGTAATTATTAATCGCCTTCACCAGCAGCCTCAAGACATTCAAAAATATTTTTTCAATTTAGTGAAAATTTATCCTTATTGTCAAGTTTATAACTTTAATGACTCGGTTGAGGAATTGCATTCAAAACTAATTGTAGTCGATCGCTCAGTTGCTCTGATTGGTTCTGCTAATTTAAGTATGCGGGGCATGAAACAAAATTACGAATTGGGTATTGTTCTCCGCGATGCCGAGGTTAGCACTATCTCTAAGTGCTTTGACAGCCTGCTTAATTTCGCATCTGTTTCGCCTATAAATGGTAGGGATAATTGAGCTAAAAACTTGCATGGTACGCTTGTACTTGCTCGACAATTGGTTTGGCGATCGCCTCAGCTAAAAGAGGCGGCACAGAATTACCAACTAACTCAAACATTCTAGTCATAGGTGCATCAAATACAAAACGATCTGGGAAACTTTGCAGTCTTGCAGCCTCTCTCACAGAAATACTTCTAGTCTGAGTTGGATGAATATAAGCTAAACAGTCTTTCTGCATATGTGCAGTTAGCGTCCACGACGGTTTATGCGATTCCAATCGTCTGTACTTGTCCTCAAAAATTTGATCGCTATAGCGTTTAAGCTCGTCAGGTATATTTTTATATTTTCCTCCTTGAGGCATGATGCTAAATATATACAAATCTTTGTCATTGTGAGCGCGACAAAGATGATTCATTACTGTTGTGTCAGATTGGCTTCTCATCAACTTTTGATATTCGGATTGTGGCCCGCACTTGTAATCTGTGGCAGAGTCAACTTGCTTTGGTGCCGTGTTTTTTGTTTTCAAGGACAGACATTTAGGCTCTAATTGCGGTAAATCTTCAATAGCTTCTCCCACAGAAATAGGAGAAGCTGTATTCGGTTCGGGAAACTTAAAATCTAGATTTAAAT
Source organism: Microcoleus sp. B3-D7 (assembly GCF_036705305.1). Classification (NCBI taxonomy): domain Bacteria; kingdom Bacillati; phylum Cyanobacteriota; class Cyanophyceae; order Oscillatoriales; family Microcoleaceae; genus Microcoleus; species Microcoleus sp. B3-D7. The sequence goes on from NZ_JAUBUE010000031.1 coordinate 55,443, forward strand.
CCTGGCGCCGCCCGACGATGAACAGGCGTTTTCTGATTTGAGGTACGCCGTAATCTGAAGCCACCAAAATTTTTGAGCTAACATTGTAGCCTGGATAGTCCCCATCTTTTTTGTGCAGTCCTTTTTCCAAATCTTCTATCAAAATAGGGAAGATCCAGTGGCTGTGCAGATAATTAACATTTTCAATTACAAAAAAACTAGGTTTATAATATTCAATAAATCTAATAAAATCTTCGTATAAAAAGTTTCTAAGATCGTTTTCTATATCCTTGCCTAAAGACCTCATTTTGCCTTTGCCAACTACTGAAAATACTTGGCACGGCGGGCCGCCAATTAAAATATCAACTTCTCCCGGCTGTAGACCAAGTTCACTTAAATCAGTAATGGATTCTATCGATTGGGCATCAAGCTTGAGCTGGCAGTTAGGGAAGTTTCTATGATGAGTTCTGATGGCATGGGGATTTTTATCAATACCCCCTAGAATCTCACAGCCGGCATTTTGAAAACCTAAACTCATCCCCCCTGCACCGCAGAAGAGATCGAGTACAGTCGGAGCTTTGGTTGTCGGCTTACTTGGCTTAGGCATTCGATCGACAAAGTGTTTTAGGTAAACTAACTACTACGCGATACAGTTTACCCGAAAAGGCTGGCAAAAAAACTCCTGCTTGCAGTTACGATCGACTCCCACCAGCGCTCAAAGGTGCGAGGAAATAAAGGGTCGGGCGATCTGATATGTCAAAACCAAGACGATGGGGACGAGAATCGGAATCGCAACTAGCAATCCCCATTTGCCAAACCTAAGTTTTTGACCGTCCGATTTTAACAGGAAAATTACAGCGGCAATTCCCATAAGTATCCATAGACCACCGAAGCCCATGAAGACTGTATAGCCTGCATCTTGCATTTTTTTGACCTTTAATAGTCGTCCATCTTTAATGTTAGTTACAGTCTGTTTCTGCTGACATCTTCTGATAGGCAGATCGAACTTACTAAATATGACTCATTTCGAGTTTGGTCGGCAGCGGCCCTGACTTTCGCACTCGATCCGCTGAGTTCGATCGCTCATAATTGTTGCTAAATCCGGCCTTCCCGTCAGCTTCAGCCGCCAGTCAGCCCAAATTCCGTACAGCCAATTGGCGATCGCCCCGATCACTGGTAACTTAGTCACAGCATAAACCCAGCCCATACCTAAAATCTCGTAGGTGCGGCGAAAAACCTCTACATTTTTAACCGTCGTACCGTCGGGTAACACCGCGTGAATCCGCCCCATCGCCGTTTCGTAGTCGATTCCGCCGTGGGCTTCCGGGTTGTAGCCATCCTCCGCGATATCCACAAACGACACTAAACCTCGCCCCGCGTCCTGTTTTTTCAAGAAATTAACCTCCCGCACGCACAGAGGACATTCACCGTCGTACAGCAACTCAATCTGCCAAGCAGGCGCAACAGATTCGGGTGAGGGTGCAACAGATTCGGAAAACTCAGTTTTAGCAGCAGACATAGGGAAATATATTTTAATGTCGTCGATCGCACACAAACATTTTACAAGCATCAATAGTTATCAGGTGCGCCTTGGGTACTCCTAAAGCAGTTATTTGTGGTGTGAAAAATAGTCCCAAAGGTGAATCCTGTCTTGGCCACCCGCAAGCTAATATCATCAAGACGCCCTCTCCTGGCTTGCCGGAGACTTGCGCCCGGTCGCTTGTTAGCTCAGCGATCCGAAGGAAAGCCCTCGAAGAGGAGCGCGTATTATCAAGCAATTCGAGGCAAAGCACCTGCCAAGCACAACTGTTAATTCGGCAACAAAATATAATAAAATTTGAAGTCTTAAACATCAGCTATTCCCCCAACCCGTAAATCGCCCAATCTAAAAGCAAAAATCTACATGAATGTCAGAGTCCGTCTAGCCCCCAGTCCCACCGGAAACCTACACATCGGTACCGCCAGAACCGCCGTATTTAACTGGCTGTTTGCCCGCAACCAAGGCGGAAAATTCATCCTGCGGGTAGAAGACACAGACGTAGAACGTTCTAAAAGCGAATACACCGATAACATCCTCGAAGGCCTCACCTGGCTGGGTATGGAGTGGGACGAAGGCCCGAGTTTTCAGTCACAGCGTCTGGAAATATACCGCAGAGCAGTCCAAACCCTTCTAGACAATGGACTCGCCTACCGCTGCTACACCACGTCGGAAGAACTCGACGAAATGCGGGAAGCACAAAAAGCCAACAAACAAGCCCCCCGCTACGACAACCGACACCGCAACTTGACAAGCAAAGAGCGCGCAGCTTTTGAAGGCGAAGGGCGACAAGCTGTGATTCGGTTTATCATCGACGACGATCGCACGATCGCTTGGAACGACATGGTGCGCGACACCGTAACCTGGAAAGGTAGCGACCTCGGCGGCGATATGGTGATTGCCCGTGCATCCAGCGGCGGCGTTATCGGCCAACCCCTCTACAACCTCGCCGTAGTTGTGGATGACATCGACATGGGCATCACCCACGTCATCCGCGGCGAAGATCACATCGGCAATACTCCGAAACAAATATTGCTCTACGAAGCTTTGGGCGCGACAATCCCAGAATTTGGCCACACGCCGCTGATTTTGAACTCCCAAGGGCAAAAGCTTTCTAAACGCGACGGCGTAACCTCGATTTCTGACTTCAAAGATATGGGCTACCTGCCCGAAGCTTTAGTTAATTACATGACTTTGCTCGGTTGGACTCCGCCGGATTCAACGCAGGAAATATTTACACTGTCTGAAGCAGCAGAATTATTTACATTCTATCGAGTCAACAAAGCCGGTGCAAAATTTGACTGGGATAAACTCAATTGGCTAAACAGTCAATACCTGCACAAAATGCCAGTGCCGCAATTGACAGATTTGCTGATACCTTATTGGTGGCAGAAAGGCGGTTATGAGTTTGACTTGGAGGCAGACCGCCCCTGGCTCGAACAAATAGCTGCTTTAATCGGCCCGAGTCTCGTTCGCTTAACCGATGCTGTGGATATGTGTAAGGTATTCTTCTCCACCACGGTGGAATACGAAGAAGAAGCACTCGCACAGTTGCAGCAACCAGGGGCTGCACAGGCTTTACAAGCAGTTGTAGAAGCGATGGAAACTCATTCGTCCCTGACAGCAGCGGAAGCTCAGAAAATCACTAAAAAGCTCAGTAAAGAGAAAAATCTTAACAAAGGGCTAATTATGCGATCGCTCAGAGCTGCTCTGACAGGTGCAATGCACGGCCCCGACCTGATAGAATCTTGGGTAATCCTTCACCAGCGAGGAACGGCTAAAACCCGTTTGCTTGATGCCATTAGCAACTTGAATGGGCCGGCTGTTGGTGTCGCGGATGAAACTTCTACCCCAGAACAACCAAAGGCAGAAACAGTCGCCGAAACTTCTGCTACAGAACAGTCAGCAGCGGAGGTTTCAAAAGTCGAAACACCGACTATTGAAACAATCGAAACCCCGGTTGTTGAACCATCAGCAGCAGAGGTTTCAGAAGTCGAAAAACTTGCGCTCGAAACAGTCGAAACGCCGACTGTCGAACCAGCAGTGGAAGTTACAGCAGTCGAAATACCGACTTCAGAAACAGGCGAAGTGTCGGCTCTTGAACCAACCGACGGGGAGGTTGCAGCAGTCGAAATACCGGCTCTTGAAACAGTCGCAGCAGCAGTTGAAATACCTGCCGCCAACCAGCAAACAACTATTGCGAGTGGAGAAATGACTTCATCAAACGAACCAGAAACAACCGTTATCATCACCGAAATTCCTGCCGGGAATGAAGCAGATAGTTCGACCGGTACAACAAAGGTCATAATTACCGAAGAACCGCCAAGTCAGACCCAGCAGATCAAAGAACAAATTATCTCAATTTTGTCCGAGTTTCCTGCTTACATCGGCAGCTTTTACGAACAGTACAAAAGTCCCCTGACTGTTATCGGTGTAATTGTAGCCTCGATTGTCTCTTTGAAAGTGCTTTTGGGGATAATAGATGAACTCAACGACATCCCCCTGCTAGCACCCACATTCGAGCTAATTGGTATCGGATACACCGGGTGGTTTGTCTACCGCTATTTGCTGCGATCGTCCAATCGGCAACAATTAGGTCAAGAAATTCAAGCCTTGAAAGAACAAATTTTCGGCAAAAAATCCTAAACTTTTGCTGTAATTTGTTGAATTTATGCCCGACATTGACAACTTTAAATAAGTTGTTAGTGTCGGGTTTTTAAATGACTAATGACTGTTGACTGTTGACTGTTGACTGTTGACTGTTGACTAATGACTGTTGACTAATGACTAATGACTAATGATTAATAACTAAACCCCAGTCGCAGTAAAAGCCGCCCAATAATAAGGATTGGCAAAAGGATAGGGTTTGCGGTTGCGAATTTGCTGCAAAGAAGCCTCCGCAATCAGGCGAGAACTTTGAGAAAGCCGATCGAACATTTGCGAAATTTGAGGTTGAAAATCCGCCAGCAACACCTCCAATTCCTCGCCAGTCAAATCCCGCAGCCACCTTTGAGCGTCCCCCAGCGCGATCGCCACATCTCCCACCTGCAACCGAGAAAACCGTCCCAGATTTTCATAAAACTTGCTCGTCAGCAGCAGCGTAGAAACATCGTTCACCTTCCAAAGACTGCTAACCACACTAGACGTGCCAGCATACAACAAACCTGCCGACAAACCCACAAAATCTCCTCCAGCACCGCTAACTCCGCCGGGGGCAATTTCGCAACCCGATAAAGTAACTAAAAAATATTGCCGAAAATCCAGATTAAAAATTTCCTCCAAACTCAGAGAATCATTCCTCAAAAACACGGCGGATTTCAGCGGCCAAGCCAAATTAAGCAAACTCAAACAAGCAAAATGAGCGCATTTTTTCTGCTGCAACTGCCCTATTTTCTGAGGCAAATTTCCATTATTAGCAGACATTTCTTGGGAAAAAGCCTCTTTAATTGCCGGCTTGTGGCGCACAACTTCTGTACTGGCAAAATACTGGGAAATATTGCCGATTTCAATGTTGCTGTAGAACGCATCTCTGGTGAAAGTTGGAATTGCTAAAAAGTGCTGCAAACCGGGTCTGTACCGACCGATAGCCGCTCCGTGTGCACTTTGTCTCAACAGCAATAGCTGACAGCTAGGAGCATAGCGAATTCCTCCGGCAAATCGATCGATCAAATAAGCAGCAGGCGCTGCAACGTCGCCAAAAGACGAACTTTGAGAAAAATCCGAAAGGCTGTAGGTTTCCACCTCAAAACCGCTGCGATCGCTCCACCCAGACCTAAAAATTCCCCCACCGTCCTCAAACCCGTCTCTCCCCGCCAAAGGCAAAGCGTGGAGTGGCAAAGCGTGCAAAAATCGGTGCGGCACAAAAATCAGCCGATCGCAATTCTCCGGAATCAGCGCCACCACTCGATCGATTTCGAGTATCGCAGCCAAGCGTTTGAGGCGAGCCGGGAGATGATTGATCCAGCGACCTTTTTGTTCTGAATAAGCGCTGAGGTACTCCTGGGCCCAAGTTTCGGCAGCCAAAGCATTTTGCGGGGAACACAGGTGAACGGCGGGATATTGTGCAGTCTTTACCACCACAAAAGCAACCAGCAACTCCCCCAAACTCGCCCACACCACAGCAGCGCAATTGTCATCAGGCAACAATTGGCGAATTTGCTCGAAAGCGATCGGTTCAACTTTGTGAGCTAGGCTGAAGAAAGGATCGTTTGCCTGCACCTCCCGCGCAATCAATCTATCAAACTGCTTCCACAATTGATTTAAGTGCATGAAGTCCGAGTTCGGCAGCAGAGAACCGCTGTTCAAACCTTGGCTGTCGCCCTCAGAAATCAAGGTCGTGTTCGGCTCAGGTTCTCCCTGTTCTTGGTGCCGCTGTTCCCGCGCTATTTCCAGTTGCAGCGACTCCAACTCGCTTCGCACCGCTGCAGGAATTTCGGCTTTCGGAGTCAAGTGGCATTTAACCAGCATTTCTACCAAATTCCGATTTTTGTGGCGTTCGGCGTATTCCAGAGCCTTAGCGTAATATTCAGGTTGGGTGGCGCCGAGTTCCAGGCAAACTTGCACCAGGCATTTATAGAGTCCAGCCCAAGTGCGGGTTAATTTGACTTTTGGGGTACTCGTCCGATCGCCAAAATCGACTGTATCAACCCCAACTTCGCAACGCAAGAATTCCACAGTATCGACAGCAGCAGTAAAAACCCCGTAGGCGCGAAGCAAGTCGCCTCGAACTCGGTAAGCTTGACCCAAATAAAATAAAATTTCAGCCCAGCGGTGGGGATAGGTTTCGCGAGTGTAGACTTGACAGGCGCTGTGATAGCAGCCGATCGCGCTTTCCATGTGGGACAAGTTTTCCGCCTCTGTCAGTTGCGAATAAGCCCTGCCGAGATAAATTTGCAGCATTGCCCAGCGGTTGGGATAGGCCTGCTTGGTGTAGACTTCGGCCGCATTTTGATAGCAGGCGATCGCGCTTTTGAGGTTGCGGTTTTTTTCCCCTTTCACGTGTTCGCAGAAAGCGCGGCCGAGGTAGGCACAGAGCATTGCCCAGCGTTCGGGAGATTTTTGGCGGTTGCAAAACAGCAAAGCATTTTGATAGCAGACGATCGCCATTTCCATATTTTCGGCTTTTTCCCCTTTCACCCGCCGACTGTAGATCCTACCGAGGTAAGTTTGGATCGAAGCCCAGGCTTCGGGAAATTTGATGCGGGTGTAGACTTGTAAAGCATTTTGATAGCAGGCGATCGCCATTTCCAAATTTTCCACCGGATCGCCTTTGATGCGATCGACAAACACCCGGCCCAAATTCCTTTGAGTAGTCGCCCACTGCTGCGGAAAAGCTTCCCGAGTCCGCACCTGCAAAGCTCTCTGATAGCACGTAACCGCGTATTCGAGATTTTCAGCTCGGTTGCCCCGCAGCAACTCGCAGTAAGCATTTGCCAAATTATTTTGAGTTGTAGCCCAACGCCGGGGAAACACCTTGCGGTTGTAGACTTGCAAAGCATTGTGGTAGCAAGCGACTGCCAGTTCCAGATTTTCAGCTCGGTTGCCCCGCAGCCGCCGGCTGTAAGCCCGGCCGAGATTGTTTTGAGTGCTCGCCCACTCTTCCCCGAAAGTTTCGCGGGTGCGAACTCGCAGCGCGTTTTGATAGCAGGCGATCGCGTGTTCTAGATTGTCTGCCGGATCTCCCCTGAGACGCTCGCTGTAAGCGTTGCCTAGATTGTTTTGCAGCGTCGCCCACTGTTCCGGGTACTGTTCGGGCGTGCGTACTTGTAGGGCATTTTCAAAGCAAGCGATCGCCTGTTCGATATTTTGAGCCTTATCACCTTTGGGGCGATCGCTATAAGCGTTGCCCAGATTGTTTTGCATCACCGCCCATTCTTGGGGAAAGTCTTTGCGGGTAAACACCTTGGCAACTGTTTCGTAACCGGCAATTTCGATTTCCAAGTTATGAGCTTTGCTGCCGAGGGGAAACCGCCCAATTTTGTTGCTCAGATTGCCGATTAACGCTGCAATGCGCCTAGTCTCCGATTCTTTGGCAGCAGGGATCACCAAAGTGGCCCAGTGGCGCAGCAGTTGTGCGAAATTCTGGTCGAGTTTGTCTAAATTGTTTCTCAGCAGCGAGTACAGGTGCTGCGAATCAGGGCCGCGCGCGACTGCCTGCAATACTTCTGCTAAAAAAGCCAGATAGGCTGCCCCGGTTGCGGGCAATTTATAACTCCCTTTTGCAGATTCTAAGGGTGCGATCGCCCTTTGGAAAAATTTTGCAGCTTTCAGCAAGCTTTCTCGCGTCAGTGCCACTTCTTCCAAATAAAGCGTTTGCACGAACCCAAAGTCGATCGACTTTGGGTTTGTCCTCAAAATCAAATCTATTCCTGAGTCCCCAGGATTTTCCAGCAGCGCTTGGAGCATATTAACATCAGTTTTGCGACGCTGTTCGTCCATCGTGCATTCCGCCAAACTATTAACCATAGGAGCGCTGCTTCCGTGCAACCAAGTGAACTACCCACCGCTAAATCGTAGTACCGAATATAGTAGGGGCTTGTGTACTCATAGGCGAGTGCCTTAGCTTAGACTTTCGTCCAACCTTTGGTCTTACCTCGCATCCTAAAGCCGAAATGGTTGAACCTTCTTGCGCCTTTAGTATTTTGATACCTTCTGCTTTCATATTTATCCCTGCTTTCTTCTCGCGAGCGCGATCGGTAGCACAGTGAGGACAAGTCCCTTCCCTCATATCTAATGGCATCTCGGTCATTTGATGGAAACAATTAGAACAGAGTTTAGAACTGGAAACCCCTCTATCAATCTCGACTAAGTTCCCGCCTTTGCGTTCCAACTGGTAGGCTAAGAAGTTGGTACAACTTCCCAAAACCTCGTCTGAGCTTGCTTTGACCAAATTTTGATTGCGAATCATGTCCCAGAAATGAAAGTTTTCTACTATGAGCGCGAGGCGATCGCTGACCAACTTATAACTAAGTTTATGTAGAAAATATTGCCACAAATTCCTAAACCGCTCGCATACCTTTGCCACAGCTTTTCTATATTTGTATTCAGAATTACTTTTATGCTGGTTTGTAAACTTTTGCTGCTGGCGCTTCAAGTTTTTCTCCTGCTTGGCAAAATGCTTGGCATTGTCATATATAGATACTTTTTCATCATCGGGGACAATAGCAAAGTATTTCACTCCTAAATCGCCAGCAATCCTACCTTCTTTTTTTGTCTGGTTCTCAGCCTTCTTGATTTCACTCAGTATAGATGCCAGATATTTCTCTGAATATTTCTTACTAATAATTGAATCCGGACTTTTACCCTCACTTAATCTATATCTCTTTATTTTTGTTTTAGTTTTTTTTCTATAGCTGTAAATTATATTACACACAAAGTTGACGTTTTTAGGATGCTGAAATAACAGTTTTTTAGCTTGAGATGGCAACTTATAAAACCCAGCCACTTCATCAAAAAACTTTTTGTATGCAGCCGTTAATTTGAGCGTATTAACTTGCCCATATTGGCTGTGATACTGACTTAACCCTACACTTCCATCGGATTTTTTGATGACAGGTAAAAGTGTGTTGAGACCGGAGTAGTCAATTTTTTTGCCAGTTTTTTTATATACTTCAATTGATTGATTTTGACCATAATTAGACCACCAACGCGCACCCCCAAAAGTTGAAGCTACTTGTATTTGTTGATTTTGGGTAGGATAGAAACGAACTTGGATAGCCTTGTGTAGCAATCAACATCACCTCCTTGATTCTTCTATTCTCTCACAATATACAGTTGATGAGCAAAGCATTACAAAAAAATTTTGTGACGAGGATTACATATTTTCTCTCTTGAAAGCGCTCCCCCAAATTACTTGAGGATGCAATCGTCGTCACCCCCCCTTCCCACTATAACGGTACTCCGTTTAGTGGGAAGGGGGCGAAATAGTTAAACCAGGATTCACAAGTCCCAACAGACACCCAGATAGGGAAACTAGCACCTGCAATGGCTAATAGTATAATTTTGCGCGCTGCTCTTTAGTAAAATCGCAGTTCAAAACACCGTCAGTCTGTCAGGGCGGGTTTCACAGACATTTCTAAATTTGACAAACCCCCCTGACAGACTTGCAGCGGGGCGGGTTTACTTTTACCCCGATCGGACTTAGGCCAAAAAACCGGGCTTCTGGGAAACTATTGGGTTTGGTAACGAGGAATCTCGAAAGAAACCCGGTTTCTGAGGAAGAGTGTGTCCTCGACTAAGTGAGTTATCTAGGATATTGCGCGAGTTTCAGGGCTACAGCTAACAAAAATCAACTCAGTAAATTTTACTGTACCGCTTGAGAGCTTAGCGCTGATTCCACTGCCAGCAGAGCTCGATCGACTTCAGCGGAGGTGACAATCAGCGGCGGGACAAATCTCAGCACTTTCGGCCCTGCAGGAACCAAGAGCACTCCTGCGGCGATCGCAGATTTGACGATATCAGCGGATGTCAGTTCGATGTCAGCTTGCAATTCCATCCCGACAATCAAACCCCAGCCGCGCACCTCAGCAATTAAATGCGGATATGCTGTCGCCAACTTGTTGAGGCCTGCTTTCAACTGTTCCCCGCGCTGCTGCACGTTTTCTAGAAGGTTTTCCCGTTCCAAAGTTTGGCAAACGCACAAAGCTACAGCGCAAGCAAAAGGATTGCCGCCGAAAGTGCTGGCGTGACTTCCCGGTTCAAATACATCGCAGAAAGATTTGCACAGCATAGCGCCGATCGGGATACCGCCGCCCAATCCTTTGGCAGACGTAAAGATATCCGGTTCAATGCCGAGGTTTTCGTAGCCCCAGTATTTGCCGCTGCGTCCCATCCCGACTTGCACTTCGTCGAGAATTAGCAAAATGCCTTTTTCGTCGCAAATTTCCCGAATGCGCTGGAAGTACGCGATATCTCCGGGGCGAACTCCGCCTTCGCCTTGCAGCGCTTCCAGCATAATTGCTGCTACTTGGCGTTCGTCTTTGTCGAGTTGCTCGATCGCACTTTCGATCGCACTAATATCGTTGTAGGGCACGTAGTGAAATCCGGGAACCAAAGGGCTAAAACCCTTCTGATATTTAGGCTGTCCCGTTGCCGTAATTGTCGCCAAAGTCCGCCCGTGGAAACTCGCAACAGCGGTAATGATTGTCGGATTCGAGATATTTAATTTTTCGTGGGCGTACTTGCGGGCGAGTTTAATTGCCGCTTCATTAGCTTCCGCGCCGGAGTTGCAAAAGAAGGCTCTGTCCGCGCAAGAATGGTCTACAAGCCACTTTGCCAGCTCGCCCTGTACGGGGATGTAATAAAGATTAGAAACGTGGTGCAGGGTCTGAATTTGCTGAGTTACCGCTGCAATCATTGCCGGGTGGGCGTGTCCCAGAGTGCAGGTAGCAATACCAGCCACAAAATCGAGATATTCGCGGCCCTCGGTATCCCAAACGCGGCAGCCGAGGCCCCGTTCTAGGGCGATCGCAAAACGCCCGTAAGTCGTCATTACATAGCTGTCGAAGCTCTCAGAACTGAAGGGACTGGCTTCGGCTTGCACGCTTGGTTCTTTTAGTAAGGTTTCTGGACTCACGAATCGCTCCTTAACACATAATATGCAGACCTCGATTGTACGGTAAAAATCCAGGTTAGCGGTGCAGGCTGTTAGTTTTGTCATAAAATCATAACAGTAACTTCAATTAATCCCTCACAAATCTACTGATGAGTTATTACATTTCTCCTAACTTTCTCGATAAAGTTGCGGTGCACGTCACTAAGAACTTTTTAAATTTGCCCGGGGTAAGAGTTCCCCTAATTTTGGGAATTCACGGCCGCAAAGGAGAAGGCAAAACTTTTCAAACCGAACTGGTTTTTCGGCGGATGGGCTTTGAACCGGTGATGATATCTGGTGGGGAATTAGAAAGCCCGGATGCCGGAGATCCGGCGCGTTTAATTCGCTTGCGCTACCGGGAAGCGGCGGAGCAAATTCGGGTGCGCGGCGAGATGTGCGCCATCTTTATTAACGATTTGGATGCCGGTGCTGGCAGGTTCGATACTACTACTCAATATACCGTCAATACTCAGATGGTCAATGCGACTCTGATGAATATTGCTGACAATCCAACTAACGTGCAGTTACCGGGAAGTTATGACAGTACGCCGCTGCACCGAGTGCCGATTATTGTCACCGGAAATGATTTTTCTACGCTGTACGCGCCGCTGATTCGCGACGGGCGGATGGAGAAGTTTTATTGGGAACCCAGCCGGGATGATAAAATTGGCATTGTTGGGGGAATTTTTGAGTCTGACAAGTTGTCAAAAACCGATATTGTGGGGTTAGTAGATCATTTTCCCGATCAGGCGATCGACTTTTTTAGCGCTTTGCGATCGCGCATTTATGACGAACAAATCCGCGAATTCATTCACCAAGTAGGAATAGAGCGAGTTTCCAAGCGTTTGGTAAACACTTTGGAAGCAGCGCCAGATTTCCAAAACCCGAATTTCAGCCTCGCTCATTTATTAGAAATGGGCAATTTGATGGTGGGTCAACAAAAGCGGATTCAGGAAATGCGCTTAGTAGATGAATACAACCAATCGCGCCTGTTTAACGTTCAAGGAACCCCCAATGCTGCGGCTGCTAGGCCAACGCAAAGTCAATTAAATGACCCGTCATCGAAATATTATAAGGCTTACGTCGAGCCAACAAGTTCTGAAGGTGGTAACGGTCATGCGGCGGGGCTGAGTTCCGAGGTATTGGAACAAGTAAAACAGTTATTAGCAAGAGGCTGCAAAATAGGCATGGAATATGCAGATAATCGCAGATTTAAGACTGGTTCTTGGCAAAGTTGCGCGACGATTAACAGTGCACAGGAAAAAGATGTGGTTGCATCTTTAGAAACTTGTTTGGCGGAACACGGCGGCGAATACGTGCGGCTGATTGGTATCGATCCAAAAGTCAAGCGGCGGGTAGCTGAAACAATTATTCAGCGGCCAGAAAAGTAGACAAGTAGGGTGCTATACGGCGCACCTTACAAGTTCCAGTAATGCGCGTTTGGAAAGTTAACGTAGGGTGCTCTTCGGCGCACCTTACCAAAGAAAAATTCACAATTCAGAACCCAGAATCAAGAATGGCTTCTGTGGGACAGGATGGAGAATCGAGGTTTAAAGCCTCCGATTTTAATATGACACAATAAAAAAATATTTCCTTACCGAAACCCCTGACTTCATGCCTGGGGAATTCTGAATTCTGTCTTCTGACTCCTTCTCATAAATTTAAATTAAAATCTGCAAAAATTTATCAAAAGTTGCGCGATCGGGCATAGCACCTTGAGCACCCACTTTAGTTGTGCACAAAGCGCCCGCTGCTGCGCCCCACCGCACCGCCTCTGACAAGGACAGACCGGCATCTAATGCAGAGGCCAAGCCGCCGTTAAAAGCATCGCCAGCGGCCACAGTGTCGATCGCCTCTACAGCAAAAGCCGGTACAAAAAAGGTTTCATCCGCCGTAACAGCAACAGCGCCGCGATCGCCCAATTTGACAATAACATTCTTGACGCCGCGCTCCTGCAACTGTTTGGCAGCTACAATCGCTGTTTCCCTGTCATTCACCCGAAAACCGACTAACTGACCCGCTTCCACTTCATTCGGCGTCATAATGTCAATTAGCGGATAAAGTTCGATCGGCAAATCCGCCCTAGCCGGTGCTGGATCGAGAATAATTCGCACCCCCGCTTGACGAGCAGCTTTCGCAGCTTTTTGGACAACTTCCAGGGGAATTTCTAACTGTAACAGCAAAGATGTAGCTGCTGTTAACAGTTTTTGGAGACGTTCTATATCTGCTTCACCGACATTATTGTTCGCGCCCGGAATCACAATAATATTATTTTGACCTGTCTCGTCTACGGCGATAATTGCCACTCCTGAATGAGTGTTTTGGTCTATTAATACATTGTCTGTATTTACACCATAAGATTGTATATTTGTCAATAATTCTTCAGCAAATTTATCGTTACCGACGCGACCGATGATGTGGGTGGAAGTGCCGAGACGGGCGGCCGCGACGGCTTGATTTGCTCCTTTGCCGCCGCCTGCCGTGAAAAAATTGCTACCGATGATAGTTTCCCCTGGCTGCGGCAACCGGGGAGTTTTTGCTGCTAGGTCGATGTTGATACTGCCGAATACGATGATGGTCATAAATTATTCAATTTGGTAATTGGTAAGCTGTAGCGCATTTAATTTGTAAGCTACTTTTTACTTAAACTCTTGTGGGGCGGGCAGGATAGCCCGGGGCAAGCAAGCTTCAATTTAAATGCCAAATAGCTTAATTGGTAATTAATAATTCTCCCATTCTCCCACTTTCCCCCTCTCCCTCTCTCCCCCTCTCCCTCTCTTCCTTAAGACGTGCTAGAACAGTTATGGTCTTCATCGGTCAATTCAATGGCTGCAATTACTCTCGATCGCAATCCCTGTGTCCTGCTAGTTGAAACAGACGAAGTTCTCGCCGGACACTTGAGTCTAGACTTAAAATCCTCAGGCTATGAACCGGTAGTAGCTTCTAACACCGCCACTGGCCAAAATTTAGCTCATGAATTGCAGCCTGCTTTGATTGTAATTGACCGGATACTTGGCGCTGAGTCGGGGCTGTCACTGTGTTCTTATCTCAGAAGTATTGGCAATCGGGTGCCGGTGCTGCTACTGGTCGGTCGCGATACAGTGGACGATCGCGTAGCTTGTCTGGAAGCTGGGGCGGATGATTATTTTCTTAAACCTTACCGCACTGAGGAGTTTTTGCAGTTGGTGCGCCTGTATTTGCAGCCGGATAACAGCAGCAACGAACAATTGAGGTTTGGCGATTTAGTTTTGGATTTGGCGTCTAGGCGGGCCCTACGCAATGGACGGGCGATCGACCTGACGATGAAGGAATTTGAGCTGCTAAAGTATTTGATGGAACATCCCCGCGAGGTTTTGACTCGGGAACAAATTCTGGAAAATGTTTGGGGTTACGACTTTTTGGGCGAGTCGAATGTAATTGAGGTTTACATCCGCTATCTGCGCCTCAAGATTGAAGATGAGGGCGAAAAGCGTTTGATTCAGACGGTGCGCGGTGTTGGCTATGTGATGCGGGAAGCTTGAAGCAGTCAGTTGACTGTTGACTGTTGACTGTTGGCTGTTGGCTAGTTCCAATGTCCAATATCCAATGTCCAATAGTCAATTAGCAATCTAAAATCTAAAATCTAAAATCTAAAATCAATATGAATTATTTAGCTACTTTGCTCGGTATTGGAGTAAGTATATTTTTGCTGGGATGTTCGCCGACTTTACCTGTCGCCAATGCTGGTGCTACTGGTATTGTGGCGGATCGGTCTCCGACTGCGACAACATCGGGTCAAATGCTGCCTGTTTCTGCTAGAGCTCGGATAGGCGATCGCCCAATCGAACTCGAAGTGGCGAAAACACCGGAACAGCAGGCTATGGGTTTAATGTACAGAACTTCTTTGCCGGATGACAGAGGAATGCTGTTTGAGTTTAAAGCGGCGCGGCGGGTCAATTTTTGGATGAAAAATTGCAAGATTTCTCTGGATATGATTTTTGTCAGGGATGGGGTGGTTGAGGCGATTGAAGTTTCTGCACCTCCTTGTACTGCCGATCCTTGTCCTACCTACGGGCCCAATACTGCTGTCGATCGAGTTATTGAACTCCGGGGCGGGCGGGCTGCTGAACTCGGTGTCAAAGTGGGCGATCGTATTGAAATCGACTTTTTTCAGTAAAACTTCGGACTGTTTCAGTAAAACCTGCAGACAGACACAATCCCCCGCTTTCCATCGCCCAGAGAGCCCCCTGCCTTCGGAATACCGGCGAAAATTTAGAAACTTTACAAAAATTGATTAAATCTATTAGAATATTAATGTAAGATTCAGTACAAACACCCGAAGATTTGCTACGATGTCGATCTCAGCCAGTCAGGACTTGAGCTTGTTTCCGGAAGCTGTAGATTGTTGGTCGCAGGTATGAGACGAGTCAGCGACTCGTTACCAATCCTGAGAGACGATACTCAGCCTCAAGGTATAGCAACACGAAAAGAAATTCTCTGGAAGTTCTGGCGAGCGAGGTAAATCTACTAAACCTATCTCAAGTAATATGCTACGAGCCAAGTTAATTGGCGGTAATTGGCAAACTTAACTTCTGGTAGCAGTTTTGGGTTCGATCGAAATATCTAACTAATTTTGCCGAAGTAGATTTGCGGATTCTGCATTTCGGCAGATGAAGTTAAACTCTGAACCTGGTTTAGTAGTTTTAGGTAGCAGAATAAATTCTGATTCGCGCTCCAAAGATGCCGAGGTATTCAGTTTAAGTTCGATCGCGATCGCAAGTCGATCGGGCCGACATCAGCAAAATTGCAAAACCTTTCACTTTTTGGGAAAGGTTAGCTTTACAGTCGCACTCAGCATTACGTTTGGCAGTTCAACCGCTAATACTGTTTTAACAGCTATCGACGGTTACAAGACAAATTTAAAACTGGCTTATTACTCATCAAAAACATCAGGTTCAAATCAGAAAATGGTGTCCTATACTTAGAGGTGAAATCACATGGCACCCGCTACATACACTCGATTAATTCGATTTTTACAAGAAGATTTGGCAATTTCTCCCGCGTCAATTGCTGTCGCCGAACGTGTCGGCGGTGACAAACAGCGGCAGCGCGATAAAGACCCGAATTCCTTGCCGATGGTTCTTTGGCAGTACGGTTTAGTCACTCTCGACCAGTTGGATAAAATCTTTGATTGGTTATCTCAAGCATATTAAAAGGATTTTAGATTTTAGATATAAATAATCAAAAATCCAAAATCCTTTAATAACTGGGATTAAGATTCAGCCAAAAGTTTCGCAGCAGCGGCAACGCCGGCACCAGGAGTGTAGCCTTCATGACCCAATTCTCGCAACACCACTTCTAAAGAGGAAATTGCTGCTAGAATATCGCGATCGCACACAAAGCCCAAATGACCGATTCGGAAGATTTTACCTTTCAAATGGTCTTGTCCGTCGGCGAGAGCAATGTCAAATCTCTTTCTCATCAAAGTCCGCACTTTTTGAGCATCTACGGATGCTGGCGGCATAACCGAAGTAATTGCAGGGCTGGCGGCTTCGTCAGCAGCAAACAACGGCAAACCTAAAGCTTTTACAGCAGCGCGAGTAGTTTTCATTAAGCGTTGGTGTCGCGCGAAAACATTTTCCAACCCTTCTGTTTTCATCATCTGCAGCGATGCTTGCAGGGCGAAAAACATATTGACAGGGGGAGTAAAAGGAGTGGTATTTTTGGCAGCGTCTTTGCTATATTTACCCAAATCCAAATAATAGCGGGGCAGTTTCGCAGTTTTGTAAGCTTCCCAAGCTTTGGGACTGACAGCCACAAAACCCAAACCTGGAGGAATCATGTAAGCTTTCTGAGAACCCGAAGCAATGACATCGATTCCCCAAGCGTCCATCGGAATATTTACAGCGCCTAAGCTAGTGACAGCATCGACCATAATTAAAGCTTCACCGTGGGCTTTAACGTGGCGGTTGATGGTTTCGAGGTCGTTGAGGACGCCCGTGGAGGTTTCCGAGTGCGTGATGATGACAGCTTTGATTTGCTTCTCTGTATCTGCTTCGAGTTTTTCGCGGAAGTTTTCGGGGTCTAAAGGTTGGCCCCACTCGGCTTTAATAATCTCGGCGTTTAAACCGTAAGCTTCGGCGACTTCGGCCCAACGTTCGCCAAATTTGCCGTTAGTACCGACTAAAACTCGATCGCCCGCACTCAGGAAATTAATTATCCCAGCTTCCATCGCGCCGGTACCGGAAACGGTTAAACTCAGCACGTCACTTTTAGTTTGGTGCAGCCATTTCAAATTTTCGGTACATTCTGCAAAAATCCCGTCAAATTCCTTGCTGCGGTGGCCCATCGGGTGTTTTGCCATCGCTAACAAGGCCGCTTCAGGTACCGGCGTCGGGCCGGGAATCATCAGCATTAATTTGTTGTCCATGATATTGTCCTAAGTTTTTCTGTGGGAGTTATATAGAATAAATCAAATACGATACGTCACGTCGCTACTCTAACTTTTTTAACTTTTAACTCCCTTGTGGTTAATTTCATTTAGAGACCAGCGGTGTTCTACCGCTATGTTCGATCGCTCGCAGCTTTGTTCTAATTGCTTTTGAATGGCAAGGGCTTTACGCAGTGTAATAATAAGTTGGTGCACTTGTTGCTGCTGCGGCGATTGTGGACTGACAGCAAACATCGTTTTGCGTTCTAACAATTGAAGTAGCAATTCATAATGAATGTACGAAGGAAGGGGGATTGGCTCCATGAAAGCTAATATACCTCAGCGAACCGATACCCCATTGCAATTGCATGAGGCATCACAGGTGAACATTAGATGCCCGATTTTTTATTTGTTTTCTAACCGTACAATAACCCCCTGCTTTGCCGATCGAATATTCGGGGCTGGGTGCGTTGGACACGCTAAATCTTGCGATCGACCCGCTTACAGAATAGATTTAATTGCTTTCTGGCAAAATATTTCTATGCAATATAGCTTTGAGTGCTATTTTTTTTTACAGTAGCGCTTGAGTCGATGCAGGCTAGAAATTCTCATTATTTACCTACTTAATCATTTTTTATCAGAATTAAGGGTAGTTTGTCAAGCGGTCTCGCCTTTCACAGGCTGGGAGGGCGATCGGCAAGCGAGGCTAAAGCTGCACCCGGATCGGGCTGTTTGACTAGGGATTCGCCGATGAGGACGGCTTGGGCGCCGGCACTGGCAACTTGAGTTAAGTCGTCGGGAGTGTGGATTCCTGACTCGCTGACGATGAGGATGCCTTTTGCTTGGATTTCGGTTTGTCGATCGGCTAATAGTTGAGTGGTAGTTTCTAGGCTGACGGAAAAGTCTGCTAGGTTGCGGTTGTTGATACCGATCAGGTTGACGCCTTCTAGGGTTAATACTCGATCGAGTTCTTCGAGAGTGTGAACTTCTATCAAAGCTGTCATGCCCAAAGTCTTGACAATTTTTACAAAGTATTGTAAGTCTTTATCTGACAGAATGGCTGCGATTAACAATACAGCATCGGCGCCGTGAATCCGGGCGAGATAGATTTGGTAGGGATAGATAATAAACTCTTTGCAAAGTAAGGGTAAATCGACGGCGGCACGGATTTTAGCGAGGTTGTCGAAGCTGCCTTGAAAGAACTTTTCATCGGTGAGTACGGAGATGCAACTGGCGCCGTTTTGTTGGTAAGCTAGGGCGATCGCCACTGGATCGAAATCTTCGCGAATTACGCCTTTGCTGGGGGAAGCTTTTTTAACTTCGGCGATGATAGCGGGTGTGGTTTTGCCGTTTTTAAGGGCGGCAAGAAAGTCGCGGGTTGGCGGTGCAAAGGGGAGTTTTTTGTGAAGATCGGATAAGGGAGTGCGATCGCGCTTTTGGGCCACTTCAGCTTCTTTTTGCCAGACGATTTCTTCGAGGATGTGCTGGGGTTCGGCGTCGGGTACGGCGATTTGGTAGCTGAGGTAGAGGACGGAGACGGATGTGCTGGGGGGACGGCGACGGATTTGAAGCATGATAGGGGGATAAAGGGCGATCGTAACAAGTTTCAACTGAGATATTGCATCATTCTTCATAGTGGAACAGGCATCTTGCCTGTTCTTGAAGGGCGGGCAGGATGCCCACCCCACAAAAGAACTTACTCTTTGTGGAACAGGCATCTTGCCTGTTCTTGAAGGGCGGGCAGGATGCCCACCCCACAAAAGAACTTACTCTTTGTGGAAC